>JBCBRR010000028.1:0-13952 GCA_039819605.1 Bacteroidota bacterium
CCCTTTCCCCACCCCACGCTCTTCCCACCACAAACTACCGGTTCATTTAACCCCCCACCCCCCACCCCCCGCTCCTTCCCCCCCCCCGCTGGAAAAAATAACCCCGCCCCCCCCCCCCCCCCCCCCCCCCCCGCAGGGGAAAAACTATCGTAAAACACGAACTCGATAAACTACAACTACAGCTTCATAAAACGATAGAAGCCCAAACACATGACCATTACGTACAGTTTCATAAGAACATGAACCCCTGCTGGTCTCTCCTGATTTTATCTTTGTACAACTCTTCACCGTATCTTTGTACTACCCATAAGACAACCCCTTTAACAACTACCATCGACAATGCAAAAACTACCCATCGGTATCCAAAGCATCGAAAAAATCCTCATCAAAAACACCTACATCTATGTAGACAAAACCCCTATCGCCCAACAACTCATTCAAGGCGACGCCCCCCACTACTTCCTCTCGCGCCCTAGACGCTTCGGCAAATCCCTTTTCCTCAATACCCTGGCCGAAATCTTACAAGGCAATAAAGAACTCTTCAAAAACTGCGCTATCTACCATGCAGACTACGACTGGGAACCCTATCCCGTACTGGCTTTCGACTTTAGTAACCTAGACACCACGACCAACCAAGACCTCAAAGCCGGGCTAACAGCTACCATCGATCAATTAGCCCACGACCATGGTATGACTGTCCAAGGACCCTCAGCTAGCTTCAAACTCCAGTCACTCGTCAAAGCGCTGGCTAAAGAACGCCAAGTCGTCATCCTGGTCGATGAATACGATTGGCCCATTATCAATAACCTCAACAACCCAACGACCCTCCAACAAAATCGTGAATCCCTGAAAAGCTTCTTCTCTACGCTGAAAAGCCTGGACCATTATCTCAAACTTACCTTCACTACAGGCGTGAGTAGGTTCTCGAAAGTCTCCCTCTTTTCTGGACTGAATAACCTCAAAGACCTAACTATGCATCCCGCGTACTCCGCTATAACAGGATATACTGAAGATGAGCTCATCCATGCCTTTGACCAACATATACAAGCCCTGGCCCAAGGTAGAGATATGATACAAAAGCAGGTCCTAGATGAAGCCAAGCACTGGTACAATGGCTATCGGTTTACAAGGCAAGATACTTATGTCTATAACCCGTTTTCTGTGCTGAACTACCTCGATGAAAAACAGCCCAAGAGCTATTGTTACGCTACAGGTACTCCCTCTTTCCTCGTAGAGAAACTGAAGCAATACCCAGCCGATAATATCCCGCTAGAAGAGATGAAACTCACGGAGAGTGATCTGCTGGATACCAGCGAGGTCGAGGAGATGGATGTCAAGGCCTTGATGTTCCAGACCGGTTATCTAACCCTAGAAGACTATGATGCCCTGGGAGGGCTATATGCCCTTGCTTTCCCTAACCAAGAGGTTAGAGAGGCCTTTGTTACCTCACTGGCGAAGACCTTTGTGCCTCATGTGGCTAGCTTGGCGCAGGTGTGTTACCAGGCTCTACAAGACCTGACCCTCGATCCCTTCTTCAAGACCATTACCGGTGCCATTAGTGAATTCCCGTATTGGCTCTTTAGTAAGGAACCCGATGCGCAAGACAGGGCGCAAGAGACCTCACCGCGAGAACGTACGTATCACATGATCCTATTGAGCCTTTTGAAGGGCATGGGCTTCTCTGTAGCTGCAGAGGTAGCCAATAACCGGGGACGTATAGACTTGCTCCTCCAGACCCCAAAGCTCACCTATGTGGTCGAAGTCAAGCTCGATAGAAGTCCCCAAGAAGCGCTGGAGCAAATTCATGCACAAGCTTACTACCAGCCTTATTTGGAGAAGGGCAAACCAGTGGTGCTGCTAGGCTTGAACTTTTCTTCTAAGGCGCGTAATGTGACAGGCTGGCTTGGAGAAGTGCTAGATCCAGAAGGAGTGACTCTACGCTACCTTAGCCCTGCTTAGCGAAGCTCAATTACCCCAATTCTCTCGATCCAAACTCCTATACTGGATCGCTTCTGACAAATGCTCCTCCTGAATGCACTCGGCCTTGGCCAGATCTGCAATGGTCCGCGATACCTTGAGAATCCGGTCATAGGCCCGCGCAGATAGCCCCAATTTCTCCATGGCTGCTTTCAAAAGGCTGCGGCCAGATGTGCCAATGGTACAAATCTGTTTCACCATGGCCGACGACATCATGGCATTGGTGTGCATGCCCGCATGGTCCTTAAAACGTTCTTGCTGTACGTGGCGGGCTTGGATAACCCGTTCGCGGATCGTATGGCTTTTCTCAGTGGGGCGCCGAGATGTCATTTCTTCGAAAGGTACCGGGGTCACCTCCACGTGTAGGTCAATTCTGTCTAGTAATGGACCACTCACCTTGTTCAGATAGCGCTGCACAGCTGCTGATGTACAGGTGCACTCTTTGTTGGGGTGGTTGTAGTACCCACAAGGGCAAGGATTCATGCTGGCGACAAGCATGAAGTTGGCAGGGAAGTCCACGGCAATCTTGGCGCGCGATATGGTGACCCGACGTTCTTCGAGCGGCTGACGCATCACCTCGAGTACAGTTCTTCTAAATTCAGGTAGCTCATCTAGAAAGAGTATGCCGTTGTGGGCTAGCGATATTTCACCGGGCTGTGGTATGCTGCCCCCACCTACCAAGGCTACATCGCTAATTGTATGGTGGGGCGAACGAAAGGGCCGGGTGGCCATTAACTTCCCTTCTTTGCCTAGCTTCCCCACCACTGAGTAGACCTTGGTTGTCTCTAGTGCTTCGTATAAGGTGAAAGGAGGTAAAATGGCGGGTAGGCGCTTGGCAAGCATCGTTTTGCCAGCACCCGGAGGGCCAATCATGATCACATTGTGCCCGCCCGCAGCTGCTATTTCTAACGCTCGCTTAATGCTCTCTTGGCCCTGTACATCCGTAAAGTCTAGGGAATAGTTGCTAAGCGTGCCCTCAAACAACTTACGCGTATCCATAACCATGGGGGGTATGGCTTTTTCTCCAGAAAAAAAGCCCAGCGCTTCTTGAATGTGTGTGATCGGGATAACCTCGAGATTATTCACGATGGCTGCCTCTTGGGCATTTTGCTGGGGTAAGACAAAGCCTTTAAATTGCTTGGCACGCGCTTCAATGGCAATGGGTAGGGCGCCTTTGATGGGGCGTAGCGTGCCGTCTAAAGCCAGCTCGCCCATGACCACATAGTCTTCTAAATACTGGAGCGGATACTGCTTAGAGGCGTGTAGGATACATAGTGCGATCGATAGGTCATAGGCAGCGCCTTCTTTGCGCAGATCTGCTGGGGCCAGGTTGACAATAACCCGCTGCCGCGGCATCTCAAAACCGATGTGCTTCAGTACAGACTCAATTCTATGCTGACTCTCTTTGATAGCGCTATCGGGTAGCCCCACCATATACAGGTGAGTGCCCTTGACAATGTTGACCTCTACCGAAATGAGCGAGGCGCTGACACCGTAAACCGCACTCCCAAACGTCTTTGTTATCATGACCTAGGGGGCCGTGTACCGGTAAGGTACTGTGGGGTAGCGCGTGTGCGTCATGGTTCTGTTTTACACTTCCTGGCGGGTGGTTAAGTATCCTTGCCCAAATGCGCCGTGATACCGACCCCCAAATGCAAGGCCGGTTGGCTGAGCTTGACCATACCCTCAGGGGCAAAGGGTTGTTTGTCTACGTACTGTTTGTACTCGCCTGCCAAATAGGTCACGAACTTGCAATACCCGTTCAGGCACTGCTCATAGGATAGCCCTGCGCTCCCACACCGATGTGTGTACAAATACTGGCGTGTTTGCCAGGAAGTTGCCCAAGCTGAGCCCACGTCGTAGATATTTCCCAAGGTTGTCGTGATGTGTACTGTGTAGCTGGTCTTTCTAATGATGGCGAAGTCCACGAGACCAAACCACTTTACGTTGGCAATCCAGGGATTGGGCAGTGTGTAGGTCGAGGTGTCGGCTACGTCGCCTCGACGGGTGAGTTGCTTGAGGTAGTGGAACGTCAAGCTGCTCCCTACCCCCAGGCGCAACCTTTTAAAGCATGTGTAATGGAGGGCCAGTGTGAGTGGGGTACTTGCTCCCACCCCCCGAAAAAATACCTGTTTGTCAAAGGGGATCTTTTTGTGCGTGCGTGCATCGTAGGCCGCATGCGTTACTGAGAAGCGTTCCTTGGCTTCGTAGTTCTTGTAAAACCACCGTATCCAATAGGCCCTATCCTGCTGCTCCCCAGCTCGGGTTTGCAAAAAGTATTGGCCATCTCGTTCTATGAGCTGCAAATCCACCAGGTTATTTTGGTAGTGGGTAGCCCCCATACCCAAGTAGCAGCTTATGCCGATGTGCCGCCACCAATTACGGGCCTTGTGCCGCTGGTCTTGGTCTGGCTCAGGGTCTGTCGTAGCGGCTACAGATGGCCCTAGGACTGCTTCGCTACCCCGTGCATATCCGTAGCGACTGATGTCTACCTTGTGCCAGCGCTTCAACCGCATGTCATAAGCCCAAAAGCTGTAGTACAAGTAGCTATCCTCGCGCCGTGGGGTGGTTGCCTCCAATATCTCTACCGCTTGAAAATCTTCTATCGCCGACCACTTGTCTGTAGCTGGGTCATACGATGCAAACTCCCGGATCTTGTCAAAATCTTTCTCTGCAGGTCCAGCAGCTTGCTGTGTATCATCCTGCTGGGTGCCTGCCTCTGCGGCTGAAGAGGCGAAAGCCTCCGGGCTCCAACCCAGTGCCATGCAGCAGCAAAGGGTACGTAGGTTGTATAAAGACCGATATAGGTTAGTCATGGTATGTAGTGGATTGTGCTAAACGTGTGTCCGTACTATCTAGGCTAGTATTGCTCGAAAATAGTGCAAAGTATTGATTATGGTGCATACTTTAGCGTGGGCACCGATAGGTTACCTCCGTAGGCAGCGGACGCTGACCCAGGAGATGTGCCACAAATACTTGGGCAAAGTAGGGCGCTAATGAAACGCCTTTCGTACCCATGCCATTGAAAATCCCCACCTGGCTGTGCGTAGGGTGCAGGCTGATGAGCGGTCGTCTGTCAAAAGTAGCTGGCCGGATGCCGACAGACTGCTCCCGGACCGTATGGGAGAGGTGTACACATTGCCGTAGCTTGCTTAGCAGCAGGGCCCTATTGCGTTCTGTAGGCTGTAGGCTCAAATCGGTATGATCGTAGCTAGCGCCCACAACCGTCTCTGTAGCTGCTTTGGGCAGTATGTAGATAGGGCCATTGTAAATAAAATCCAGCGGCTGCTGCAGCTGAACCGTCAATACCTCTCCCTTGACTGGCCGAAAGGGCCACGTCTGAAAGAACGGATTGTACCGTACGTTAGGCCCTTCACAAAAGATGACCCGCCGGGCACAAATGTCTTGGTAGTGTACGTGCCGCCGGAGCGAAAGCGCCTCGTACACAAAATCACCCTCTTGGTACAGCCCCCTGCGTTGTAGGTGCCTCCGCACGGAGGTAAGCAACTTACTGACATCCACGTAACCAGCTTGTTGTAGTAACAATCCGCCATATGGGTTGTGAATGTGCTCGGATCGAAAGCTATTATCGACTACCTCCGCCACAAAAGGCCCAGCTGTGTCTGCGTAGGTAGACAGCCAGTGGGCTCGCATAGATGCGCTAGAAAAGGGCCTGAAAATACGTTTGGGATACAGTAGCCGAGTCTGTAACTGGTGCTCTAGGTCCTGGTAGAAACGCGTCAGGTAGGGGAATAGCGTATCCGCCATCCAAGTTTTGACCAGCTTGCGTCCTGTAATGGGGTTGTACATACCCGCCGCGACGCTAGAGGCTTGATTGGCCTGTCGATTGTTGATAACCTGTATGCGCTGCCCGGCTTTCAGCAATTCCCAGCTGAGTACCGAGCCGGCTATGCCTTGCCCTACAATCAGAAAGTCAATCATGGACCCTGCTAGGGGCTAGCGCTGAAGCGTCTCTTCGTCTGTGACCAACCTGGCTAGCCGCTCTCGATAGGCTGTCCAATCTTGAATAGGCTGCATAGCCACCCCTGTATGTATAGCTGCCTGGGCGACAGCCGTAGATACGAGGGCCAGTAGCCGTGGGTCAAAAGGCTTGGGCAGCAGATAGGCTTCGCCAAAAGACAGGCCTTGTTGCCCATACGCTTGCTCGACCGAAGCCGGGACAGGCTGTTGGGCCAGCTCAGCCAAAGCCTCTACAGCAGCTAGCTTCATCGCTTCGTTGATCTGTGTGGCCTGCACGTCCAGGGCGCCCCGGAAGATGTAGGGGAAGCTCAGTACGTTATTGATCTGATTGGGGTAATCCGACCTGCCTGTAGCTATGATGACATCGGGGCGGGCTGCCTTTGCTGCTTCGTAGCTAATCTCTGGATTAGGGTTGGCCAAGGCAAAAATAATGGGTTGTTTGGCCATAGAACGTACCTGTGCTTGGGTGAGCACATCGGCTTTGGAAAGACCGATAAATACATCCTGACCTGAGATGGCTTCTTGCAGCGTATGTATGGGCCGATCTGTTGCAAAGGCGGCTTTGCTCGGATGCAGTGCCGGCCGATCTGTACGAATCACACCCTGGCTGTCACATAGGGTCATGTGGGTGGGTGCAACGCCGAGTGCCAGCAGTAGCTTGGCACAAGCAATGGCCCCAGCTCCGGCCCCGTGCATGACTACCCGGGCGTGTCGAATATCCTTATGAGCTAAAGCCAAGGCATTGCGCAGCGCTGCCGCCACTACAATGGCAGTACCATGCTGGTCATCGTGCATGATGGGGATCTGTAGGCGCTCTCTAAGCGTTTCTTCTATCTCAAAGCAGGCAGGGGCTTTGATATCTTCTAGGTTGATGGCCCCAAACGTAGGGGCTATGGCAGTAATGGCCTGAATAACCTCTGCAGAAGATTGGGTAGACAGTTCTATATCGAAAGCGTCAATACCCGCAAATTTTTTGAGGAGCACCGCCTTCCCTTCCATAACCGGTTTGGCTGCTTCTGGGCCTACATTACCCAAGCCCAATACAGCAGTGCCATCTGATACAATACCTACCAGATTGCCTTTCGCTGTATATTCGTAAATCTTACGTTTGTCCTTAGCAATGGCTTCCGACGGCGCAGCTACACCCGGCGAGTACGCCAGAGCCAGATCTTGCTGTGTATGCAGCGGCTTGGTTGGGCAAATCCTCAGCTTGCCGGCAGGCGCTTGGGCATGATAAGCTAGCGCATCGGTTACATATGTCTCTTGTATGTCCATGAGTTGTCCTTTTTCTATTCTTACGCTATCTTCCCGATTCCTGAAAAGCAATACCCGGCAGGCACCCACCAGGATTGCGTAACTTCTGGGCCAGCCTGGTCTCTATATCTGGGTGCTACCTGTACATTATGAGGGTGCTATTGAGCACACGGCGCGTACGTGCATCTAAAGATGCATCAACCCAGGCTATTAAACAAGTGCGAGCAGCCCCTGAACTTTATTTGAGATATGCACACGTACTTTAGGATATTGGCATATGCCAGATCGATCGCCCCGCTGGTACCCCTATATGGCATGGCTACACTGCTGGCCATTGCCTTCGGCCTCATCAATTTTAGCCTGCTGATCCCGCTGTTGGAGATCCTATTTAGCCCAGCAGATCTGAACGACACCTTGGGACACGTACAGTACCCGGCTTTTCACCTGAACCTGGCCTATTTCAAAGACCTGTTTCAGTATTACTTCGTGCATGTGATTGCTACGCAAGGCCGTGTAACCGCTTTGTACTTCGTCTGTGTGTTTATCATCATTTCTGTGTTGCTCACTAACCTGTGCCGCTACCTGGCCGAGATTGTCGTGGCCGAAGCACGTGCCCGGGTGGTCTATAACCTGCGTACAGCGCTCTTCGATAAGACGGTGCAGCTGCATGTGAGCTATTTTACGGATAAGCATAAAGGAGACATTATTGCTAGAATTATTAACGACATACAAGAAGTAGAGCATGCTGTTGTAGACACCCTACGCGTATTCTTCAAAGAACCCGCCACGATACTGGGGTTCTTTGCCGTGATGTACTACATCTCCGGCCGACTTACCTGCATTACCCTGCTGTGCCTGCCGTTTATGGCCACCATTGTCACTGAGATTGTCAGAAGGTTGCGCAAAAACGCTGCCCATACCCAAGCCTCGCTAGGCAAATTGGTCAATATTTTAGGAGAGGTGCTGGAGAATATGCTGATTGTCAAGGCCTTTACCGCTACTCCGTACATACTTGGCAAGTTTGAGCAAGAGAGTACCCACTATGCGCAACATACGCTATCGATGGAGCTCAAAAAGAGCCTAGCACCACCGATATCGGAATTTCTGGGGGTTACCATGGTGGCCTTCATCTTGGCTTACGGAGGGCAGCTCGTGCTTACCCAGCAAATGGACTTATCCGCCAGTACATTCATTACCTACATCATCATTTTCTCCCAGTCGTTGGTGCCCATCAAGTCCATTTGTAAGGCGTTGAGTAACATACAACGGGGGCTCGCTGCGGGTAAACGCATCTTTACCTTGATGGATACCCAACCGGCCATCGTAGATCAGCCCGAAGCTGTCCAGCTCACGGCTTTTCAACAGGCGCTTACCTTCCACAACGTGAGCTTCACGCACAATGCCAAATTGATTTTAGATAACCTCAACCTAACCCTCCACAAAGGGCAAACCCTAGCGATTGTGGGGCCCTCTGGTGTTGGGAAGTCCACCATCGTTTCCCTGATTGCCCGGTTTTACGACGCTACCCAAGGTGTGATCACCATCGATGGTATACCGCTACAGCGGTGTAGCGCTGTCTCATTGCGCAAGCTCATGGGTATCGTGACGCAGCAGCCCATTCTATTTAACGATACCATCTACAACAACATTGCTTTGGGCCGGCCCGAAGCCAACTGGGAGCATGTAATTGCCGCTGCTACCACAGCCCATGCCCATACATTTATCAGTGAACTGCCCCAAGGTTACCAAACCTACGTAGGAGAGCGCGGCGCCAAACTTTCAGGAGGGCAAGTACAACGAATAGCCATCGCGCGGGCTGTCTTGTGTAACCCACCGATCCTGATTCTAGATGAAGCCACCGCTGCCTTAGATAGTGCTTGCGAGCAGGCTGTGCAAGCCGCGCTGGACAAGTATAGACAAGACAAAACCGTGCTGATGATCGCCCATCGCCTCAGTACTGTGCAGCATGCTGATGAGATCTTAGTTATCGAGGAAGGTAGTGTTGTGGCCCGGGGCACCCACGAAGTGTTGTTGCAGCAAAGTGAGCTTTACAAGAGCCTGCAGCAGATACAGACTACTATTTGAGGGGTGTATTGTGTGTTGCTAATGTGGCTATTGCTGAGACACCCGCTCTAACTCGATCTCCGCGCTGCACGACGAGGGCGGCGTGGGTGGGTAGAAAGAGATCTAGCCGAGAGCCAAATTTAATAAACCCCACTTCATCTCCCTGCTGTACAGACGCATCTGGCTGTGGATAGAACTTAATTCTTCTGGCTACAAAGCCTGCTATTTGCCTAAAAAGAATGAGGGCGCCATCAGTACGCTTGACGACCACGGTGGTATGCTCATTTTGGGTGCTGGACTTGGGATGAAAAGCCACCCAATATCGACCTGGATGATGCTTAAAGTACTGGATAGTACCTGTGACGGGGCTACGGTTGACATGCACATTGAAAGGAGACATAAATATGCTCACCTGTATACAGGCTTGTTGCAGGTATTCGTCTTCCTGGGCAGCTTGAATGGCCACCACCGTACCATCTGCAGGGGCTAGAACTACTTGGGCTTGCGGAGTGATCACCCGGTCTGGGTTGCGGAAAAAAGCCAGTAGCCAACCGTACAGAAACAGCGAGGCGATGCATAACCCTATGTAAACGCTACCCGAAAAGGCGCATAATCGGCCCCACACCAAGTTGATGGCTACCAGGATGACAAGTGCTATAATGAGTATTTGGGTGCCTTCTCTATGAATGGACATGGGCTACCGCGCCACATAGGCTGCTTGTTTGTGTATTTAGCAATATCGAAAAATAGGGCTGTAAAAACAAGTTGGGGCGATACTTGGTTTTTTGCAGTCAGTTTTGCATCATTGCAGAAACAAAATGAACCAACATGCCTAACCAATCAAATTATTTTTCATTGTCACTGTTCCCCAGCCTATTGTTGGCACTCCTCAGCGTAGGGTGCGACAAAAGTTGCTCAGGTGATGCGGGGGTACCCTCGCAGGGTAGTAGCAGTAACCAAGGCCCTATCATGGCTGTACAACCCACCCTAACGGCCCACAATGGCGTGGATCCATGTGATAGTGGCAGTGAGGGCATCAATGGTCATGATGCCGTATCGCCAACACAAAGTGAGGCTCTCCATACCGACCCGCAAGATGCCCAAAGCACGGTGGGCGCTAGTACCCCGCCCAAGCCTGATGCTACGCCACAGGCCTCTTCAGCTAGTGTACCCAGCGCTGCGCAAACTGCAGCAGAAAGTGCTAGTAGTATGCCCAAGCCTGATGCTACGCCACAGGCCTCTTCAGCTAGTGTACCCAGCGCTGTGAAAACTGCAGCAGAAAGTGCTAGTAGCATGCCTGAAATAAGCTCTGCCACGCCCTTGCAACCTTCCCCGGCCGGCACACCTAGCCCTGCCAAAGCCGCAGCCCAACAAGCGTTGGCCAGCATGCCTGTACCCGATGCCGAGCTGCAGCAGACACCCCCACAAGATACACATGGCACGCCGAAAGTTGTGCGAGAGGAAGCCAGTAGCTCACCAGTGCCTGCCCCAGCTACACCTAGCGGGCCATCTACGCAGCAAACTGCAGCCCAATCTCCGCAGATGGGGCAAATCAACGGCTTTCTAGGCAAGTGGATAGAGGCGGGGACCTCTCCCAAGGTACGGACGTCACAGGCATTCCCTTCGAAGACCAGTGCTCGGTACCAAAGAGGCAGCAACGTCTGGAATAACGTCAAAAAAGCCTTTGAGCAAAAAGAGGGGCCTTTTTGTCCAACACATATGCCAAGCGGGTCGGGAATCACTACATCCTTACCCATACTTGACAAAGCCATGCAGGCTATGCAAGAGATAGCTACTAAATACCACAAGAAAGAGCTTGGGGAGGGCGACTTCGAGCACGCATTTCTGACAAGGTTGAGTAAGAAACTGACGCATCCTACCCCCGATGATCTCACTCGGTTATTGTCTACGGTAGTCAGTGCTATAAATGCGGTGCGGCCGGTGGTCCGTGATACGAAGCATCACATACTACCTGACAGTAAGGATGTTGCTGCTCCTTTCCAGGTGCATCCAGATAGGGCCCAAAAGCTGCTAGAATATCTAGATCTTCTCGAAGAATTTCTGGGGAACGTAGAGGCGCTACCTGCAGTAACTTACTAGCCAGCGTTCCCAATCATGGGATGGATAACGTGACGCTATAAGCTGTCAGGTCAATTTTTCAGCGCCAGCTTAATCAGCGTCTCTACTGACAGTGCCCCTGTATGGCCTTTCAGCACCTGCCCAATGGATTTCTCAGCTTGGCCTTTGGCAATACCCAGTTTAACCAGGGCTGTCAGCGCCTGACCTGATATCGATTCTGGGTGAATAACTTCCGAGGCTATTTCACTGGCTTTAGCGTCCGAGGTCCCCACACGGGCGCTCAATTCCAGGATAATGCGCTGAGCGACTTTCGGACCTACACCTCTTACCGTGCTAAGCGTAGCCACATTGCGATGTTGAATGGCATATGTGAGCTCTTCAGGGGTCAGGGAAGATAGAATGGCTATACCCATGCGTGGCCCTACACCATTGACAGCTACCAGATGCAGAAACCACTTCTTCTCCTCAGGCGTAGCGAAGCCATATAGCGTGTGTGCATCTTGTGTGATGTGCAGATGGGTAAACAGCTTGCTCTCTGTGTAGTTTTTAATGTGCGTATAGGTTTGGGCACTGATCTGCACTTCATAACCCAGCCCTCCTACGTCTATGATCACCTGTGTGGGGGCCTTGTGTGTTAGGCTACCTGCAATGTAGGCGATCATTCTTGTCGGTATGGGGTATATGCACGTGACTACCGCGTAATATGGCGGAGCATTGCCCCCTTAAGTAAGCCCCCTAAGGGGGCATCCTACGGCTACTTAGTGCTGAGGTGCTATACGGGCTTGTTATAGAGCGGTCTGGACGGGACTTGAACCCGCGACCTCCTGCGTGACAGGCAGGCATTCTAACCAAGCTGAACTACCAGACCCTACTCTTCCGTAAAAGACAAACTTATGGCTATATAACCTGATTTGCAATTATGGCCTTAGCATAATCCTGATGGATCCCTTAGTTTTGGCACATAACCCTGTAAAATCGATGCTATTAGATTTCGAAAAGCCCATTGCACTGCTCGAAGAAAGGCTGTCTGCCATGCAGCAAAAAGCTGCCCAAAAACCCACAAAAGGGCTAACGACAGCGACTGAGCAGCTTGAAAAGCAGATTCGAGACCTACAGGCCGAGACTTTCCGATCGCTAACCGCTTGGCAGCGTGTACAATTGTCTCGACATCCAGATCGCCCCTATACGCTCGACTACATTGCGCACATGACCCAAGATTTTATGGCGTTGCATGGCGATCGAGTAAGTGGCGACGATGCCGCGATTGTGGGCGGCTTGTGCAAGATAGGTAATATGCCTTGTATGTTGATTGGGCATCAAAAGGGCAGAACTACCCAAGAGAGGCAAGCCAGAAATTTTGGTATGGCGCAGCCTGCTGGCTACCGAAAAGCCTTGCGCTTGATGAGGTTAGCTGAGAAGTTTAACAAACCGATTCTCACGCTGATTGACACACCTGGTGCCTATCCGGGCCTGGAGGCAGAAGAACGTGGGCAAGCCCTAGCTATTGCCCAAAACATACAGGCCATGGTCAGCTTACGGGTGCCTGTAGTTTGCGTGGTTATTGGGGAAGGGGCTTCTGGGGGTGCGTTAGGCCTGGGTGTGGGAGATAGTGTATGTATGCTAGAAAACACATGGTATTCGGTGATATCGCCTGAGTCGTGTGCTTCCATACTGTGGGATAGCTGGCGATATAAAGAGCAAGCGGCTGAGGTACTCAAGCTAACGGCACAGGATATGCTCAGGTTGAAGCTTATTGATACCATTATTCCTGAACCTTTGGGCGGTGCACATCGCCACATAGCCGCAATGGCGGCTACCCTCAGAGATACGGTCTTGGCGCATATCACAGCGCTCAACCGACTTTCCGCTGAAGAGCGGGTAAGGCGACGCATGGATAGGTGGGGTTGCATGGGGGTAGCGCTCTCCTCGTTGGGAAGATAATCTATTGTAACTGTACCTCTATCGCTGTAGATTTGCGTTTGCTAGCCTGGTAGCGACCGACTCACGAGGGCATACAACAAACTGACGTAAATCATGCATACACATAACAAAAGATTCATAGCTCAAATTTTACTTTTCAGTGGCTTACTGCAGAGTTGTCATAGCCCACATGTTGTAGACGTTTCTGAAGAAGCGGCTGCGGCATCTGTAGAAGGAGCGGATGATCGTGCTACAGATACTAGCCTTCATACTCGTAAGCGAAAAATAACTTCTACAGAAACCGCCCTGGATATGTCTGATGAAGCCTATCAGGAGGTGTCTGCAACTCACCCCGCTGTAACGCTTCCTAAATCATTGCGGTTGAGTGATGCTGGGCAAGAACCTCAAGAGACAGTTAGCCCTACTTCTCTAGATCAAGCAGGTGGTCCAGGTGGAAGTTCTTCAAGTATACAGCCCAAGATATGTACAGGGACAGATCGTTTTGATAAACTATTGCTGAAAAGTGATGTATTTGTAGACAAGAGCCTATTTATCAAGGAATTTTTAGAGAGTCAAGAAGAGGTGACCTTGATTACCCGTCCTCGACGTTGGGGCAAGAGCCTGAACATGGATATGTTAAAGCGCTTCCTAAATATCGAAGTGGATGACCAAGGCAA
>JBCBRR010000029.1:0-13211 GCA_039819605.1 Bacteroidota bacterium
GTAATCCATGGGGCAATATACTAAAGTGTTCGCCTGAAGGCGAGGGTGTTATTCCCAATCCCACCTAACTACATAAATACATCAGGCAATATATCACACATGCTGCCTTACTTAATATATTACTACAAGGTTGTAGCTCCGATATGGGGGTAAACGATTTGTCTCAGGTTCAAGCTGTTGTCGGCAATAATGTTACAGTTAAACCAGCCTATGGCCTGAAAGCACTTTTGCACTTAGCTATTCAGGAAGCAGGTGAAGAAAAGCTAAGTATTGCCAAGTGGCTTGTAGAAAGAGCTAAGTGTTATGTACAACAGGATGTGCTTGAAGAAGCTGTGAGCAATACATATTATAGTGCTTTAGAGAGAGCAATCATTCATCGTCAGTCGGGAATCCTCAAGGTACTGCTGGCAGATATCCCTGAGTGCATATACAGGGGCAAAAATGCCAGGGATGGCATAACATTATTAGATTTAGCAGCCTATGTCGGCTTCCCACCTTGTATGCAATTACTTGTAGAAAAGACAGGAACGGATATCACTGAGCAGGATGAGGATCATGGAATTCCCCTGCACTACGCAGCAGTGCAAGGGAATATAGAATGTATGCTCTACCTAATTGAACAACTCAAGTGTATGGGTAGAGAAGATCTACTTAATGCTACTGGGGGCGAGTTTGGTTTCACGCCTCTGCACTGCTTGGTACATAGCAAAGAGTTAAAAGAGGATGGGGTTAATCTAAGAAGGGTTATTGCAGCGTTACAAGAAAGCAAAGATATCAGAGACTGTAAAGGTAGGACACCCAAAGATTTAGCCCTATCTATACACGGATGCAAGATCAGTCCCGATCTTTTGTAATATTATCTTAACCCAATTGCAAGCGACCCTTAGAGCGACTCTCCCATTGCTTAAAATAGGGAGGCGTCCTTTTGATAACTCGTCTCAACCGCTCTAACTCTCTTCTAGGTTTTTCCCATTCCTGCACCAAATCGCCCTGCGCATTGCGCAATACCAGCTTGCAGCGTTGTGGAAGCTTCGCCTTTTCCACAGTAAGGACTGTCTCATAGAGCCGGGGTACTAAAAGAGCAACTATATCATCTGCAGCACGCTTGGCGCGTAAGAGAGATAAGCAAGGCGTACCATCCTCAGTCCTTTTCTGCCAGTATATATCGATGAGCGACGCAGTCGGTACTTGGTCTAGCACTTTAGTAGCCGTTACCCGTACATTCCATAGACTATCTCTGAGACCTATCTGAATATAAGGTACGATCCCTACTATATCTGTACCCTTAGCTATCATTTTCGGTAGGACCTCAAAGGAAGCTTTACGAACTTGCCATGCATTGTCTAGAAGCGCCGTCTGCGTAGGGAGCAAGACCTCAGATACTGCTACACCCTTCTCTAACAATGCCGGTAGCGCCTGTACAGCAGATATGCGAACACGCCACGAATGATCCTCGAAAGCTGCCTGGACACTAGGGAAGATTTCGGATACAGATGCCTTATCTTGCTCCAATAGTACCAGTAGGGTCTCCAGAGCAACTTCGCGAACATTGCTGTAGCTATCCTGTAAGATAGGCTGGATAATAAGCATGGCCTCAGATATTCCTTCAGGTATGAGGATCTTTAGAACCTCTAGAGACGCTATACGTACGCTAGTGTAGCTGTTTTCTAGGGCAGTCTGTATATGAGGCAAAATCTCCGATACGGGTATGCCCTTTGACCTGAGTGTTCCTAAGGTCTTCAAGGCAGCTATGCGAACATCAATAGTAATATGCTCAAGAGCACGCTGGATATGGGGCCATACCTCAGATGCAGATACCCCCCTTTTTAACAGAGGTAATAGGGCCGATGTGGCAGCCTGGCGCACATACCACCTATTATCACTGAGCAAGGTTTGGACGTGCAAAAAAGTCGCTGATGCGGATACACCCTTTTCTAAAGCTGCCTGGAGAGCCACTATGGCAGACTGGCGAACGTAGATAGCCCTATCTTCAAAGCCTTTCAGGATAGAAGGCAAGACTTGCGATACCCATACGCCCTTGTCTAATAGCGGTGGTAGGGCCAATATGGCAGATCTACGAGTGCTAATGCTGCTGTCTTGGAGACCAGCTTGGATATAGGGTAAAACTTCTGCTACAGGTAAGCCCTTCTCCAATAGAGGGGCTATAGCCGGTATGATAGACTGACGAATGTAGCTGTCGCTGTCTTTGAAAGCATTCAAGATACCGGGTAGAATCTCTGCTACAGCTATACCCTCGTCTGTCAAGGGTACGAAAGCAGCCACGGCAGCCCTGCGAACATAGGCATCCCTATCATGGAGAGCTATCTGAATATGGGATAAGACTTCGGCTACGGTTGCACCTTTTCTTAATAAGGTCACTAGAGCTACTATGGCCGATCTGCGAATGTACCATTCACGATCCTTGAGAGCCAGCCGAATGTAAGGCAAAACTTCTGCCACCGCCACGCCCTTGTCTACCAGTAGCGGGAGGGCCACAATAATCAATTCTCGTGTACAACCGCTACTACCTTTGAGAACGTTCTGGATACGCGGCAAGGCCTCTGTCACAACCGTTCCCTTGGATAATAAGACGACCAGAGCTTTCATAGCAGCCTGACGAAGATCTGTGTTACTATCCTTGAGAAAATTCAGGACAAGGGCTAGTAGCTTATCGTTGTAGTGTTTGGTAACACCCCGGACCTCTGCCAGTAGGTCCAGGAGGACGTTTTGGAGCAATTGGGTGGCTTTGTCATACTTCCTGTACTGACGCAGGCCATCATGAAACCACTTATGCAGGTTTTGACCCAAACAAAACTGCTTTTCTAAGACCAACAAGGTAGTGGGTTGTTCTGTAGTGCCTTCTGTAGCTAGTAACCATTCGTTGAGCAGGCGAAGTTGTAGCATGAGGTGTTGCAGACCTAATACCTCGCTAGCAAGCTCGTTATTATGCAATTCTAATAGCTTGTGTATTTGCTTTTCGGGTAATGTAGTGGCCCCAGCATTAAGCTCTGATACAGGTTGTATTTTAGGCTGCGCTATTCGTATGTCCAGGCCACAACCCTGCAAACATAGCGATAGCAATAGCCCGCATGCTAGGCTTAATCGGTCTTGATGTCTATTCGTAGGCTTCATAAGATCGACGCAAATCTAAGCTAATTTCTATAATAGAGCCAAAAGCGTGATGCAGTAGGCTTGTAAGGTCTAGAACCCCTATCTTTGAGCAGTATTGAAAGCGACAAGCTTTACATCACTGCGTCATGCCAATAGATCATCATCATGCTACCTGCCAGTACGAAGCTCGGCTCATCGCCAAATTGAAGAGCCTAGATACTATACATCAGCTGGATTATGAGTTGATCGGGAAAGCGGTTTCCTGGGCTAAGCGATATCATGGCAAGCAAAAGAGAAGGAGCGGTGAACCCTTTTATTCACACCCCTTAGAGATTGCTTACATGATAGCCAGCTATATGCTCAAAACGGAGGTTATTGTCACCAGCATCCTACATGATATCGTAGAAGATACGCCTGTCACACTGGTGATGATTCGGGACAACTTTGGGGATCGGATAGCTGATATGGTAGATAAGCTTACCCGGCATCGACCCGACGGGAACGTTATAACGGTGGAGGATATGGTCAGCCAGGCCTGTCAACAAAACGATGATGAGGTCTTACTGATTAAGCTGATGGATAGGCTACATAACATCCAGACGCTGAAAGCGAAGGACAAGGCAGGCCAAACCAGAACCATTCACGAGACTTTGCAACACTTTGTTGCCTTGGCCATGCACTTCAATAGCCTGGAACTAGAGCAGCGTATTGTATCTTGTGTTAATAAAGCGCTTGCACCGGAGAAGCGCTACCATTACTTCAGCAACCACTATGAGTATAAGTCCTCTATCCTGGATCAGCGCCTAACCCAAGGATAAGCATGCCCTAAGCTTTTCTCTAAAGCTATAAAGTGCCCGCCCCCTAGCAAAAACATGAGTACCATGAGGATAGCAACAGTACTCACACCCCAGTGTCCAAACCATTGAAATAAGAATATAGAGCCAAAAGACGTGGCCACGTATACGATGGCCCTGGATAGGGCATACAACAGACTGGAATACCGGAAGCGTTGTAAGACAGGGAAGTGCACGTAGAGCGACGCAGCACTATTATTGGCATTGGGCACGAAAAAGGCTAGGATGCACTGAAAAATCAAGATGTGATAGCCCGCAGTGGCCCAATTGGCTAGAAATGGGAAGATAAAGAACAGCCCCCCTACAATAAAAGCCTTGACTTGTAGGATCTTGAGTGGATGTATGGTCCTGCAGAGTGCTACGAAAGCTACATCCATGCCTACTTGAAAAATAGATACGATAAAGTTGTTGCGCACAATGTCTGTGGAAGTGTATGAGAAGACATTTTGCAGTACCTCACCACAGTATATGTAGCCGAAATAAAAACAGAGGGGCCACATGGCGTCGAGGGCGAACAGAGATAGGGTGGTCTTATACTGCGCCTTTATGGTGGACAGCCAGTTGTATACTTTAGAGGGAGCTTCACTGTCGGTCTTCATAAGAATATTCTTATGCCGCTTTCTGGCATCACTAAACTCAGGCGTCTCTCTAAGTACACTACGCGCAAACCAGCCGATGGTGGCTATGAAGGCCCCGATGCCAAAGGCATATCGCCAGCTGAGGCTAGGATTACTGAGTACCAAAGAGGCTATGCCCAGGGACCCAAAGGCACCTACACTGGCCGCGAGGGGAATGATGGCCACGGCTTGGTACCTGGCAGGTGGCTTGATGAGCTCTGTAAGGTACAACTGTGCACCTACAATTTCACCGAGAGAAGACATACCCTGTACCATGCGGCATACGGTTATGGCAATGGAAGCAGCAATACCTATCTCAGCATAGGTGGGCAGCACGGTCATGGTCAAACAGCAGAGTGACATCAGCAAGGTAGTGATGACCAAGGTATATTTTCTGCCTATGTGGTCACCGATGTAGCCAAATAAGAGAGCGCCAAAAGGCCGCATGAGGTAGGTAGAGCAGAAGGCAGCTGCCGTTATCAAGGATTTGATGTGTATATCCGTCTTAGGGAAGAACAGCTCGTTGAGCAAGACGGCCATGTGTACGTACAGCATCAAGTCGAAGTACTCCAGAATGGTACCGATAGAGAGTAGCCCTACGGCTTCTTTCTGTTGCCTGGTGAGTTGTAGCATTTGATGATTTTGTGATGATTGCATAGGCTTCATTTTGATCTGCTGTTTGGGCTGCTAGCAGCCGATGTGTCTCTTAATTCTCAAAGTCCTTAAACACCCGTGCGCAAATATATGCAATGTATAGCAGTATGCACAAAGACTACCTGTGAGCCCAGGCGCATACAGCGTATGCTGCACTATATAATAGGACCCCCTGGCACATATTCTCTACCGACAGGTAGGCCCGTACATAAATGGCACAGTACCTAATTTGTCTTGGATTGATACCAAGCTTCGCTCTCCAAGGCTTTTTTATAGGCTGCTAGCGTCCGTACTCGGGTTGTAGCATGATCGACGATAGGCAAGGGATAGCCGGTGTCTTGAAAATGTGGATTCCAACGCTTGGTATACACTTGGTCCGGGTCGAACTTATGCATTTGTGCCGTGGGGTTAAAAATGCGAAAGTAGGGTGCTGCATCACATCCGGAGCCAGCTGCCCATTGCCATCCGCCGTTGTTAGAGGCTGGCTCATAGTCCAATAGCTGTCGGGCAAAATAGGCCTCGCCCCAGCGCCAGTCGATCAGCAAGTCTTTGGTTAAGAAACTAGCCGTGATCATGCGCAGTCGATTGTGCATATAGCCGGTTTGATTGAGCTCGTGCATGCCCGCATCTACGATGGGGTACCCAGTACGACCTGCACACCAAGCTTGGAAGTGCGCCTCGTCATTCCGCCACTCTATGGCATCGTACGCTGGCTTAAAGGATCGGTGGGTTACGTATGGGAAATGCCACAAGATCATCATGTAGAAGTTGCGCCAGATCAGCTCGTTCAGCCAGACTTCATTCGTCTCTTGTGCTACACGAGTCACTTCCCGAATACTCATGGTGCCGAAACGCAAATGCACACTGAGCTTACTGGTACCGGCTATGCCAGGAATGTTTCGCGTCTTATCGTACTGAAGGATGCGCGCTCTGTTTATGTCTTTGGGCGGGAAATCACCTTGACTTGGCTGAAAGCCCATGTCGCCGAGCGCAATCATGGGTAATGGGTCTAGCTGCATCAAGCGCTTTGCGTACGAATGGGTATCGAAAGGCATTATCATATCAGGCCGAAACATGGCTTTCCATTTCTTCATGTAGGGGGTATAAACGGTGTAGGGCGTACCGTCATCTTTCACAAGCTCATCTTTTTCGAAGATGACTTGGTCTTTGTAAGTGTAAAAAGGTATAGAATGGGCCGCCAATAGGTTACGTATGGCGTCGTCACGTTCTTGACCATAGGGCTCGTAGTCATGGTTGGCGTAGACGGCCCGAATAGGGCATGTATCTGCACATAGCTGATATATTTCTGTAGGCTTTCCATAACACACCCAAAGGGAGCTGTGGTAGGTGGCCAGCTGATGCTGGAGTGTCTGTATTTGCTCGTGGATAAAATGCACACGGCGGTCGCGTGGGTCTGCAAGCTTGTCCAGAATATTAGTATCAAAGATGAAGATGGGCAGTACATTTTCAGACCCTTTGAGCGCTTGATACAAGGCATGGTTATCAGCTAGACGCAGATCGCGCCTGAACCAAAATAGGGTAATAGGTACTTCTTGTGCCTGTAGGGCTGCCAGGTTAGGTATGTGCATGCGGAGAGTACGTTAGATCAATAGGATGTAGCGCCTGCTAAGCGACAGCTGGCCGCGGCACACTAACAGGCAGCTTTTGCTTAGGCCTTTGCATTATTTTACGCTTGGGCCACATGCAGAGCTCACTTGCAAAAATCGCAATCTCGCTTGACTTCAAAAACTCTAAACAGCACACACCCCCCTGTGCACGTGTACTCAGGCTGTTTAATTTTATTTACCTTTGTCCTGTGCGGTTCGCCAACCACCTGCAGCAGGTGCGAACAACGATCGACAGCCCATTGTGGCTATGTTAAGTTCAATTCGTCACACTATTCGTCTTTTACATTCCTAACAGCTTATGAACCTATCGAGCATTCCTCTCCAGCAAATCGTTCTCTTTGGTAGCATTTTCGTCGTTTTCTACTTCTTTATGATGCGGCCACAACAAAGGCGTCAAAGGGAACAGCAAGCCTTTCTAGAGAAAATCAAGAAGGGCCAGTCGGTAGTTACCGTCGGGGGCATACATGGCAAGATTCACGAGGTAGTGGACGACCTGGTTACACTTGAAACGGACAGTAAAGGTTCTAAAATCATCTTTTCCAAGAGCGCTATCTCCATAGAGTCTACCCAAAACAAGTATGCTCAGAAAAGGAAATCATGAGTCATTGGGCAACGTATCTGTATCACGTAGCAACCGACTTGGGGAAACGCAGCGCGACGTAGCCCGCACCACCTTCAAGCGCTTGGCACGGTAGGTGCCGACAAGTCTTCAGGTTACCTTCTTTATGGCTAGAATATTCATTGTATCCGGTATACTACTCATTTTGGTAGGTCTGCTATGGCCGTGGATTGCTAAGTTGGGGTTGGGGAGACTGCCAGGGGACGTTTACATCGAGAGGGCACATGTGAAACTATACATCCCCATCACCAGCAGCATACTGCTAAGTATGCTATTGAGCGGATTGTTTTGCATATTGCGCCGATGAGAGTCCATACCGGCAGCAGCCGGCTAATAGTAGTGGTAGGCAAAGGCTGTAGCACTGTAAAGTAAATCAGATAGACACACATCAAGATTATGAGAAGAATTATCAGTATTGGTGCCATCATAGCGACTGGGCTGGCCGTTCAATTATACAGAAGAAGTGGTCAAGAGGTTCGTACGATGCCAGAGAAAGTATTGGTCACAACGACTGAAGCCCAAGTCAAGGGGTTCGACCCTGTAGACTGCGAAGACACATACAGTGTACGAGAAGTATGTAAAGTATATGAGGGGCTACTGGAATACCACTACCTGAATAGGCCCTATGCCTTGACGCCCAATTTGGCAGCAGAGATGCCCACATTGTCGGCAGATCAGTGTGTCTATACCTTCAAGATTAAGGAGGGGGTTACCTTTCAGGATGATGCTTGCTTTCCAGGAGGCAAAGGTAGGGTGCTCACAGCCCATGACTTTGTCTACAGCTTTAAGCGACTCGCAGACCCCAGGCGCCAATCTCGTTGTTTCTGGCTGCTAGATGGCAAGATCAAAGGTCTGAACGCATGGCGCGAGAAATATGTAGATGCGTCTGCAGCTGACTACACTGAAGATATCCCCGGTCTTCAGGCCCTCGATAACCATACGCTCCAGATTACGCTCACGCAGCCTTCACCACAATTTTTGTACGCCTTAGCCATGGCACCCTGCTTCGTGGTGGCCCATGAGGCTGTAGATCACTATGGGAAAACCTTTTTAAACCATCCTGTCGGTACAGGACCTTTTACCCTACAGGTATTCAACCCACAGGATACACAGATCGTCTATCATAGAAACCCGACCTTCCGAGACAAGCGTTTCCCTACCGAGGCAGCCCCAGCATATACCCACATGCTTACGTATGCAGGCCAGAAATTGCCTTTGGTAGATATGGTTATCACACATATTTTTCCTGAGGCACAGCCTAGGTGGCTCAAGTTCCAGAAAGGCCAGGTCGATGTCATAGACATTTCCAAAGACAACATAGCCTCAGAGATTATCCGCGATAAAGAATTAGTGCCTACACTGCAAGACAAGGGCATACAATTGTTTCAAGAGCCAGAGATAACCACAAGCTGCGTTATTTTTAACAATGCACATCCGCTGTTCAAGAAGAATCCCAAACTACGCCAAGCTATGTCCTTAGCTTTTGATGGGGCCAAGTACAACGAGCTGTTTTGTAACGGTGCAGCCACACTAGCCCAATCCATCATACCACCCAATTTAGCAGGGCATCAAACGGGCTATCGCAATCCTTACCGGGCATGTAATATTGACAAGGCTAAGCAATACTTAGCTGAAGCGGGATACCCTGGTGGGCAAGGACTGCCTCCCATCACCCTAGACGGCACTGCCCATACCATCCAAAAACAGAAAGCTGAGTTTTTTCAGCAATCCATGCAGAAGATAGGTATTCAGATTCAGGTGGTGGGGAATACGTGGCCAGAGCTCGTGAAAAAAGTGCAAACTAAAAACATGATGCTCCACAGTATGTCTTGGAGTGCAGACTACCCAGATGCTGAGAATTTCTTACAGCTATTTTACGGTCCCCATCAGCTGAGTGGCCTAGGGGTTAATTTCGATGACCCAGCTTTTAATAAGCTCTATGAGAAGGCCGTATCCATGCCCCATTCTGCCGAGCGGACAGCCCTGTATGAGCATCTCAACCATATGATAGGAGAGCAAATCCCTGTCATTTGTACGGTGCATGCGCCGCATTTGATCTTGCACCAAGGTTGGGTAAAAAACTACATTTGGTCTAACTTTCACTACGGTGTAGAACAGTACATTGACGTAGATCTGGCACAAAAGCAAGCCCTGAAACCGAAACTCCAATAGACTGTGCATGCATTTGTATATTGACTATGCACTTCGGCGGCTGCTATATGCCATACCCATACTCATGGGTGTGGCCTTGCTCATCTTTCTCCTATTTAATGTAGTAGCCGGAGATCCCACGGCTGTCCTATTAGGCAAGCATGCTACAGCTAACCAAATAGCTGAGCTAAGGCATGAGCTAGGTTTGGATAAGCCCTGGCTTGAGCAATATGTAGATATCCTAAAATCTATTTTCACACTGCGTTTTGGCGATTCTTGGGCTACCAAGCAAGATATTGGCACCCTAGTCAAATCTGGTGCCTATGTATCGCTCACTTTGGTGGTGCCTGCTTTTATTGTTACTACGGTATTGGCCATATGTATTTCGCTGGTCACCGCCTTTTTTAGGGGTAGTATACTCGACCAGAGTTTGGTAGTTCTGAGCGTGGTTACGATGAGTGTTTCTGGCCTAGCCTATATTCTGTTTGGCCAGTGGCTATTTGCCTATAAATTAGGCTGGTTTGAGATAGCTGGCTATGCGTACGGATTTCCTGACTTTCTTCCGTACACCCTCTTGCCTAGCGCCATTCTCGTCATGCTCAGCATTGGGTATGACGTGCGTTTTTACAGAACCTTGGTACTTGACGAACTGTACCAAGATTATGTACGGACAGCCAGAGCCAAAGGGTTGGCAGAGTACATCATACTCTTCAGACATGTGCTGAAAAATGCGCTCATATCTATGGTCACTAGCCTAATTATGGAAATTCCCGCCTGGCTACTGGGGACAGTATTGGTAGAAAGTTTCTTTGGTATCCCAGGGTTAGGCACGATTACATTGAATGCCATCAATAATACAGACTTTCCCGTGATCAAAGCCATGACAATTCTCTCGGCCATCTTCTATCTTATCTTCAACATCGTTACGGATATACTCTACACGTGGCTCGACCCCCGCATTAAACTTTACTAACCTAATCCTTAATCCACTGTGCCTTCGGCGTCATCATCATCTCTTTGGGTACGAGCTCTGTATCGCATCGTACAGAGCAAGCTCTCTTTAGTGGCCGTAGCTATTGTCATAACGTATGGACTCGTAGCCCTACTAGCCTATGGAGGTTGGATAGCCAGTGACTGGCACGTAGCTGTAGGGGATACCTACACACCTCCCAGTGCAGCTCACTGGCTAGGTACAGATATTTTTGGCAGAAGTGTTCTTGCCAAAATCATTAAGAGCACAGAAGTGGCTATGAGCGTAGGGTTTGTCGTGAGTATCCTAACCATTGCAGTGGGCCTCACACTCGGTGCACTAGCTGGTTATTTTGGAGGCAGTATTGATCAGCTCATCGTTGGATTGTACAGCACCCTGGCTGCCATTCCCAACATTATGCTATTGATTACCCTCACTTTTGTCTTGGGTAAAGGTATTTTAGCGGTATACCTCGCTTTGGGCATGACCCACTGGGTAGATTTGTGTAGGCTAATCCGGGGTGAGGTAATTAGGCACAAAAATAGGGAGTATGTACAAGCAGCTACAGCCATTGGAGCTGGGCATATCAGGAAACTGTTCTTACATATTCTGCCTAACATCATGCATATTGTTGTAGTTAAATTCGCAGCCATTTTTCAGGTAGCGATTAAGTCAGAAGTCATTCTCTCTTACCTCGGGCTAGGGGTACAAAATAGGCCCAGCTGGGGCACCATGATTAACGACGCCAAAGTAGAGCTGATGCATGGCGTGTGGTGGCAAATTACTTTTGCTACCCTGGCTATGTTTCTAGTTGTTTTGGCCTTCAATATTTTGAGCGACACCTTGCGTGATGCCCTAGATCCCAAGCTTCGATAGACACCCTCGATGGCCAAACGTATTTTATCTGTAAAAAATTTAGTTACGCAGTTCCACACTTCCCAGGGGTGGCTAACAGCTGTGGATGGAGTTTCTTTCGATGTGTACCGAGGTAAGACGCTCGGTATTGTCGGTGAGTCGGGTTCTGGTAAGTCGGTGACAGCCTTGTCTATTATGCGGCTCATCCCTAGAGGTAGTAGCCACATAGCAGGCGGCGAGATTTGGTTAGAAGATACCAACCTTTTAGCGCTACCGAACCGTGACATGCGGGCTATAAGGGGGAAGCGGATTGCTATGATTTTTCAGGAGCCCATGACGTCCCTAAATCCTGTATTGACAGTCGGCTACCAATTGGCGGAAATATTGACGCTACACCAGACAGTGCACCCGCAGGATGTTTCAGAGCAATGTCTAGAGTTGCTCCAGTGGGTGGGTATACCGGGACCACAGAAGTGCATTCGGTCGTATCCGCACCAACTTTCTGGTGGTATGCAGCAACGTGTTATGATTGCTATGGCACTGGCTGCTCAACCTACTATCTTGATTGCTGACGAGCCCACTACCGCGCTGGACGTAACTATACAGGCGCAAATCTTGGATCTACTGATGCGCTTACAGGAAGAAATGCACATGGGTATTATCTTCATAACACATGATCTAGGTGTAATTTCCCAAATATGTCACGAAGTGGCTGTCATGTATGCAGGCAGAATAGTTGAGCAGGCACCAGTACAAGCCTTGCTCAATCAGCCCAAACACCCCTACACCTATGGGTTGATTAACTCTATACCTACTTTATCACCTACGCAAGACCCCCATACGCAACGTTTGCCCACCATCAAGGGGACAGTACCTACTTTGGGTAAACTCCCTCCCGGATGCAGCTTTCAAGACCGCTGCCATCGGGTACAGACAGATTGTAAAGGTGAGCAAGGCGTTCCTCCGCTAGCGGAGCAGGCCGATGGACAGTATGCAGCCTGCTTTCATCCGGTACCATCTAAAAAGACAGCCTGATTACCCCAACGACCCTATGCAGATACCCCAAGATACCAATATGATAGAGGTACGTGAGTTATCTAAGCGATTTCCTATCAGCCAGGGCTTGCTTACGAGATCTCAAACTGCAATAAACGCTGTAGACAAGGTTAGCTTTACGATCAAAAAGGGGGAGACACTGGGACTGGTAGGTGAATCAGGTTGTGGTAAATCGACCCTAGGTAAGACCTTATTGCGTCTGATAGAACCCACGTCAGGCCAAGTCGTTTTTGAAGGCACGGATATCACGCAATTAAGTACGCGTACCATGCGACAGAAAATGCAACTCATTTTTCAGAATCCCTATGCAGCGCTCAATCCTAGAATGTTGATCAAGTCCATTTTGGCAGAACCCCTCAAGATCCACCAACTCTGCCGCACGAAAGCGGAGCAACAACAGCGACTACACGAATTACTAGATTATGTACAGCTACCCAAGGATACATTGGACAAGTATCCTCACGAGTTTTCTGGCGGTCAGCGTCAGCGCATCTGCATTGCTAGGGCCTTAGCCGTGAAGCCGAAATTTATTGTTTGTGACGAAGCTGTCTCTGCTTTGGACGTTTCTATACAAACTCAACTACTTTCAAGTCGTGAGAGATAAAGAGATAGGTGAGCCCTAATGCCTGCTGTAAGTCCATGAGTAGATTCACCACCTGAGCTTGTATAGAAACGTCCAAAGCAGAGACAGCTTCG
>JBCBRR010000030.1:0-12492 GCA_039819605.1 Bacteroidota bacterium
TTCTGGCATGAGTGTTATGAATTGATTCTTAAACTAACACAAAGTAAATCAAAAATGTTAGGAGACACGCCCTAGTATCTACCGCGCCGTAAGGAAAAATAAACAGGATCAGTTATCTCACTTCTTATCGTAGTAACTTTTGCACAATAGAAAGGTTATTCCCGATGCTGCAAGCATTAGTGAAGGACGCGAGCAAACAATCTTACGAATATATTTGGCAATATTGTCATCATGGGAGGAATGTAACTGATCTAGTGTTGACACATCAGGGAGCTGGGGTTCGAAATTATTGACAACGCTAGCTGTGTTGCAGTTCAGATTAGAACCCTCTATTATTTTCTGCTGTAGTTCTAATATCTTCTCTTGCGGGTCTACAATAATTTCGTTCTGCACACTACCTTGGAAATTACCGACAGATTTTCCTGATATAGTCCCTGTCTGCAATATATTGACCTTGTTAGGGCTATATGCTGTGAATTCTGGGTTGCATAGATTGCATTTTAGCAGACCGACAATGGGAAAAGCAGCTATATTAGGGTTGTGATGAGGACCTTGTGGGTCAGATGTCAGTTCAAAGTAATATACGAAGGAATCCAGAGCGCTACTCAGAAGGAAAACAGCACAACTTCTTTGCCGGTAGCAAATCTCACCAGGATGAATGCTAAGATCCGTATTGATAGGAGGCTCAATACACGTAAATGACTTCTCGTCAGCTTGCCATTGATAAATGCGTAAGCTAGGCACTACCTTTATTGGATCGCTGTGCTGAAATCCCGGCCTTATGTAGTACTTAAAACTCACATAATTCGCATCCAGATTGTGATCCTGATCAGTGGTCCTGTGGGTACGCTGCGTAACCCGGGTATCGACACTGCCCGTCTCTAACTTAGTATCTGACTTCTTAGACTTCGAAGGCAATTGTAACCTGCATTCCCAAAACCTTTCTCCATGCTGCATCCTCAAACTATCTAGCAATATCTTCACCTCTTTCTTAGGTGCTTGCGTGGCAACAGAAGGTGCACTGGACTGAACTGCATTGTCTAAATCCTGGCTAGTCAAGAGTGGTTGTGTCAAATCTGATCCCGCATCACAAGCCGCCTGCGAAGGTACTGACATGCTGCGATTGGTACCCGCAACCGTGGCCTTCCCCCGACTTTCAATATCGGCGTATGTGGGAGTAAGCCCCTCGCAACCTTGTAGAAGTAGAAATAAGGGTATGCTGGCAAATAATAAGATGAGTTGTGTAGGTTTATGGTTTGATATGTGCATGATGTCGATATAAATCCTTTTGGTCTCCAAAATTAGCAAAACAGTAGTATTATTAAAAATGAGAGCAAGCCAACCCATGAAGTATCCAACCAAGAACTATTATTTGATCGTCGGGCTAGGTAACATAGGCCCCGCCTACGACGGGACTCGTCACAATGTCGGCTTTCAAACCGTTGACCATTTGGCCGAACAGCATGGGGTAAGCTTCGAGCCCAGCCATCTGGCTTATAAGGCCGTTGTACAACACCAAGAGCGTACCTTACATATCATTAAGCCCACCACGTACATGAACCATAGCGGCAAAGCTGTTCGACATTGGCTCAACAAACTGCAATTGCCAGTCGAACATAGCCTGATCGTGGTGGATGACATAGCCCTGCCTTTTGGTAAGCTTAGGCTACGTATGCAGGGTACACACGCGGGTCATAATGGGCTGAAGAGTATAGAAGCTCAGGTGGGTACTCGAGCTTACCCCCGCCTGCGGATAGGTATAGGAAACAATTTTGCCCCCGACCAACAGGCTGATTACGTACTGGCACCCTTTAAAAAGCGAGAAGTAACAGCACTGCCTGAATATCTGGCTCAAGCTTGTGAGATGGTATGCGCTTTTAGCACGCTGGGTATTCAGCAAACGATGGCACAATACAACTGATCCCTAAGGCCCAACATTATCACAGGCTACGAGCGACGCATCCTGAAATTTAACTAACGGCACATGCTGATTATCGTGTTGCTTGCCGTAGGCATAACCTGAGAAGATCGTGCCTGGTGTGCATATTTCTTGCCAGTAATTGGGAAAGTGGACGCCATACGTATGCAACATGGTGCCCAAAAATAGCATCATGTCATAGCCAACACACGCGTAGTGGGTGGGATAGTACCCAAATCGATCGTAAAATAGATTCCTGAATGTGTACAAAGCGTCCTTTTCGTAGTCGATATAATTGGGTGCGATAAATCGGATCGGTAACCTTTGCAGTTGGTCTAAGGTGATAAATTCTTCCTTGAGCCAGGCTTCATCCCCAATAATATAGGGCGACACGTTCATGATCTCTACAGCGCTGAGTACATTGGCAATAATCAATTTGTCCTGTGAGGCTATGTAGATATGGGTCAGGCTATCTAGACAGGGCTTTTCCCAAGTACAGGGTTCAGTAGCCTGAGGAGGTCGAAAAGCATGCAGAAATTGTTGCGCACTCTGTGGGGTTAATGAGAGCATAAGTGTCACTTCTTTATGAGGATCTTGCTCAATATATTGTTTGTAAACATGTGCCCGTATAGAATCTGCAGCAGAAGTGCCATAAACAATACCTGCTCGAACAGTACTGCCATCTGTGGAGGTTAGCTGGGTACAGGCAGCGGCTTTTTTAGCCTGGGTTTGTAGACTCGGCTGTAGGAGGTACACAAAGGGGTTGCTACCTACCACTTGCGCATTGGTAGAAAGTGGATTGAATACATAGATCTGATGCTCACGCGCAAAGTCAGTAACCAGCTGTATCGTAGACGCATATAAGGGCCCGATAATTACGTCCATACATTGCATTTCTGGCTGTGCTAACAGTTGGGCAGTAGTTGACGCGCTCTTTTTCGTATCATAGGCAGCTAACTTCACGCTAATACCTCGCTGCTCGAGATCATCAACAGCCATCTGAATGCCCTGGTACATGTCTATAACAAATCGATTCTTGGCTTCTTCCTCATAAGCTACTTCGTGTATGAAGAAAGGCAAGAGGACAGCCACGTTATAGGTGCTTTTTTTGACAGAGGTTAGGGAACCTACCTGTATTTCTTCAGGCACAGCAAGCCCTAATTTTTTTGATAGGGTGTCTATCAGCGTATGATGCCGCATAACAAACGGCTCTTCAACCAGTTTGGCTAAGAGCACACGACCGAGGGCCTGGTCATAAGGGTAGAGCTGGTAAAGATCGTGTAGCAGAGCTGTGGAAGCTATCTGTTCTAGGAAATGCACTTTCATGGGCTCAGCTGCTTTTTGAGCGGCTTTGCCCGTCAGCTGCGTTAGATAGACTAGCCCACCTTTGTAATCGGCCTGCTCAAACCGAAGTTGGGCTAGCCAATACCAGACTTCGGGGATATCTCGCCAGGTAGGGAATATCTTTGTGATCTTCGTGAAGGTGTCTTCGGCCAGCTCGATATCCGATTGGTGATAGGCAGCCAGTGCATAGTAAAAGTAAGCGTAGGGGGTTACATCCGTCTCTTCCTGTATAATGATCAGGTTCTTAAACAAGGCTTGCGCTTGTAGATAGTTGCCACTAGCGTAGTACTTTTTGGCCTTTTTATACGTATTTAGCAGGCCTCTGGACATATGTGCATGAGATATGTGGACAGGCAAACTCAATGCGAGGGGTACCAGGAGCCATTTTATCGAGAAGCAGCGGCGTGGTTTCATAAGCATATATGGCGAGGTAGATCTACATGCCTGCAAATCTAGTGACAAGTTATGCAAAGCGAATGTAAGATACGCATTATTCCATGAAGCACAGTAGCAACAGGCACCACGTAGGCAAACCTCTTTGGCGTTCACTCATTGGGGTATCGATTGGGGTGTGGATGCACATGGCCGCACAGCCACTACTTGCCAAAGAATCCCCTGCCAAATCCTTCACCTACCTGCAGGAAGACCTGTATACTCACCTTAGCGCGCACTGTGCCCATGATCCCTTAGTTCGCCTGCTACTCCAGATTATTTTTCTACCGCCCACACCTGAAGCAGCAACCGGGGCGCTAAAAAATGTACAGGCCTGGGATACATATACAGGGTATGGCATAAGGAAGATTCAGATACAGACACAGGGCTTACCCTGTCCTCAATTTAATGATATACGCTACACAAGGCTATTACAGTCATTGATCAGCGTCCTTTTCCCAACGACGGATAATCGCACCATACGGCAGTATCTAGACATTGGTAAGGATCATCTATTCGACAAAAATAAGTGGCAACGTAACCAGCAGAGGTTATCCAAGCTCAATTACCTTAAGGGAGCCCATATTCAAGCCGAGCCAGGCCCAGACAGCCCGCATCATACGGTAGATATACACGTGATTACGCAAGACACGTTCCCTATGGGGGTGGATGTAGACTTGAAGAAGCAAGCAGGTACCATAACGCATGCCAATATAGCAGGTTGGGGGCATACGGCGGCCTATACTTTAGCCTGTCGTAGGGGGCTACAGCATGGATTTATGTATCGAATACTCAATCTATGCGGCTCTTACATCCTAGCTGAGTTAGAGCGCGAGCATATAGGAGCCAAACAGATACATTGCATAAGGCTGCATCGGCACTTTATGTCTGATAGATGCTATGCTGGGGGTGCTGAGCTCAGCCATGCGAAAAATAGACGCAAATTACATTTGGACACACACAGGCTACCCATGTCCACCTCCTATAGTTTTTACCACCAGCATCTTTGGCTAGGCAAAGTTTATCCAGCTCATTTGGGGAAGTGCGCACTACGAGGGCAATTCTTCGTTACGGGTAAAATAGCCCGCCGAGCTTTTATTAATCGCCCGAGGGTTTGGGCAGACTGCAACAAGCGATTTCACAGCTATACTTTTCTTCTAGGCAGTTACGGATGGGCATCCTGTAGGCATCATAAAGCCACTTTCATCTATGATGCGGGGGGTGCAGAATACATTCCTATAGGCACAAAGGTCAACTTGATAGGTGGTTATCAGCTGGGAGAGTTCTTACGACGGCCCTACCTTCGGTGCGACCTAACGGACATCAGGTGTGGGACGCGTATGGGTCTTATATCGACCAGGCTCAAGTTAGGTGGATTTTTGCGTCATCGAGCTTGGGAACAGGTGATTATGGATTTTGATACGCGTTATGGCACGCCGCTATACAGTTTCAGGCAGGGTAGGTATGTGATGAGGCAGTTTATAGCGTTCAGTTACTTAGTGGGGTTACATATGTTTACGGGGGAGGCAGCAGGCAGTTATGCCAAGCCCAAGTCTAGGGGTAGTGATGCAGAAGGTTTGATACCAATTGCAAAGAGATTAGATATTTGGCTAGAAACGGTTTGTGGCATAGCTGAGCGGTTATTAGGGTTTCACGTAGCCGGGTTAGGTTTTATAGAGGGTATGTACTTATTGGGGGTGTGGGGAGAGCGGTATCAGGTATGTGAAGCTTTTGGGTTAGGGTTTAGGTTAGGGCATAGGTGTTTTAGGTTAGGGAGTGTTGAGGTGAAGTTAGGGTATAGTCCTTACAGAGGAGGGGTTGTATTTAGTTTAGGTATGATTAAGGCACGCAGTGGGGTTGATTTGGGGATAGGCGAGCCGGATATGATGGTTCAGCAAGGGTTGAGAGTGTGAGGCTTACTGCTGCGTTGCTTCCCTACCCCATCAATCTCGGCAGAGCCACTACAGCAGCACAACGCACACGATCGTCCCTATCGCAGAGGGCACCCTGGATATAAGGCAAGACTTTTTGCACCGAGGTGCCTTTTTCTACCAATACCTCTAACGTCTCTAAGGCAGCAATGCGAACACGAGGGTCCTTATCCCGGAATGCACCCTGGACATGGGGCAAAACAATCGCTACAGCTACCCCCTTTCCTATAAATGTGGGTAGGGCAGCTATAGCAGCACTGCGAACCTCATAAGCCATATCCTGGAGCGTATCCCGGAGGATAGGAAAGACCGCTGACATGGCTGCTTTCTTTTCTGCTAATTGCACCAGGGCTGAGAGAGCGGCTACGCGCATATCAGGGTCGCGGTCCTGAAAAACATGCTGGATATGAGGTAAAATAACAGGTATGGGTGCCCCTTTCTCTACTAAGTCCACGAGCGCTAACAGGGCGGCTACGCGAACATCATAGGCACTATCTTGGAGCATTTCCTGGATATGGGAGAGAACAACAGCTAGGCTTATACCCAAACCTACCAATTTCCCTAAGGCTGCAACAGCAACACCACGAACATCATGCGCCACATCGTTGAGCGCACTTTGGATGAGAGGAAAGATAGTTGAGGCTATGACTTGCTTGCTTATCAGCGATCCCAGAGCCAATAGAGCAGCTATGCGGATGCGGTTGTTATCATGCCGAAGGGCAGTCTCTATATGAGGGAAGACAACGGATACAGCAGTTCCCTTGTCTATCAACATAGGTATGGAGAGTAGCGCAGTGGCGCAAACATGGTAATCTGCATCCTGGAAGGCCGCTTGTATGTGAGGTAAGGCAAGTGGTATAACCATATCCTTTTCTACCAATGCCTGTAAGACCGACAAGGCAGCACCCCGAACAGGATACTCACTGTCCTGGAGAGCATCCCGAATACAAGGGAAGACCTCGGGTACTTCAGCACCTTTTTTCACTAATATCTCTAAAGCCTCCAGCGCAGCTGTGCGCACCTTACTGTCTCTATGCTGAAGAATACGCTGGATGTAGGGCAAACAAGTTGACACGGATACACTGTTCGCTATCAAGGTCTGCAAGGCCGCGGCGGCCGCTACATAAACATCATAGTCACTGTCTCTAAGAGCGGCCTGGATGAGTAGCATAAGGGGCGAGATGACGGGTACTGCTATGCTCTTTGCTACGAAGGTTGGCAGGATCGACAAAGCAGCGCCACGAACATAACGGTCACTATCCTGGAGGGTGTCCTGGATATGGCAGAAAGCCTCCTGTAGGGCAACACCCCGCTCTGCTAGATAACCTAGCGCTTCCAAAGCAGTTATGCGAACATGACAGTCACTATCCTGGAGAGCTTGCTGAATATGTGGGAGAATAACGGACACAGCCGCGCCTTGCTCTATGCATTGTCGCAAAGCCACCGTGGCAGCGATGCGCACATTATCAGTGCGATCTCGTAAGGCAGCCTGCATATGTGGGATAACATCCTCCACAGCCATACCCTTTTCTATCAAGATCGGGAGGCTGGCTAAGGCAGCGATGCGGACAAGCGCAGCGTGGTCCTGGAGAGCCTCCTGAATATGTGGGAATACATCTCCTATTGCCGCACCCTCTTTTACTAATCTTCCTAAAACCGACACAGCAGCACTGCGCACATCGGCAGCAGCATCCTGGAGGCAGTGCCGGATACGGGGTATAACTGCTACCGCGTCTACGCCTCTTTCTACGAATCTACCCAGGACTTCTATGGCAGCGCTGCGCACATCATAAGCACTATCTTGGAGTGCATCCTGAATGAGTGGGATGACCTCCTCTAGTGCTCCGCCTTTAGCCAGTAATGTCTCCAAAGCCGATACAGCAGTAGTGCGAACAAAAATATCCCTATTCTGTATATAACGCTGCAGCGGGGAGATCACATCTGTTGTTACCACACCCTTTTCTAATAATTTCTCTAGAGCTTCTATAGCACTACCACGAACAAAGATGTCTTTATCGCTGAGGGCACATCTTACATAGAGCAGAATAGCTGCTACAGTGACACCTTTTGCTAGTAATGTCGGCAGGACGGTTAGGGTAGCACTGCGAACATGGTAATCGCTATCCTGGAGAGCTTCTTGAATGTGTGGGAGTATATCTGCTACTGCTGCCCCTTTCTCTAGTAACGTGCCTACGCTCATCAGGATAGCACTCCGAACATGGTAGTCACTGTCCTGGAAGGCGGCTAGGATATACGGAATGAGGTCCGCTGCTGCTATGCCTCTTGCTATTAGTACCCGTAAGGCTTCTACAGCGGCAGTCCGAACATGGTAGTGGCTATCCTGGAGAGCCCCCAAGACGTACGGGATAAAGCCTGCCATGCCTTTTATTACCAAGGTCCCCGTAGCCTCTACAGCAGCACTACGGACATGATAGTGGCTATCCTGGAGGGCATCCTGGATAAGTGAGCTCAGGTCTACCATCGCTATACCCTCTTTTACTAAGATGGGCAAGGCAGCTAGCGCAGCCATACGCACACCTTCGTCTCTATCCTGAAGCGCATTCAAGATAAGTGGGCAGATGTCTGCTACAGCTGCCACATCTTTCTTTACTAAGGTTGTTAGGGTCTCTATAGCAGCACTGCGGACGCTACAAGCCGGGTCTTGAAGTACGTTTTCGATAGGTAAGATTAGATCTGTTACGGCTACTTCCTCGTCTAGTTCTAATAGTTGCCCCAGGGCTACCACAGCAGCGCTGCGAACATAGGCATCGTTATCTTGCAAGCCTTCCTGAATAAGTAACTTGAGGGGCAAGCGGGGTGACAGTATGACATCCTTCTCTAGCAATGTCGGTAAGACTGCCAGAGCAGCTATGCGCACTGAGCCGCAACTATCTTGGAGAGCTGCCTGGATGTACGGGAGGCCATCTATCATGGCTGGAGCCTTTTCTAAAAAAGTTCCTAGGGTAGTGACGGCAGCACTACGAACCCGATCTTCACTATCTCGAAGAGCGTCCTGAACTTGCAGGGCCACCTCTGCTAAATATACCCCCTTCGCTACGAGTGTCCCAAGGGCCACTACAGCAGCCCTGCGCATACTGGCATCACGATCCTGAAGCGCCTGCTGGATATGAGAGAAAATTCCTTGTACTTCCATCTCTTCCTCTACGAACTCCATGCAAGGTCCGAGGGTCTCCAAGGCAGTTATGCGCACCACATTGCTCTTATCTTGGAGCGCATGCTGTAGATAAGGCAAGACCTGTGCTACATCAGCCCCCTTTTCTATCCATGTCATGAGGGTACCTATGGCAGCACTGCGAACACTACTGCCAGAGTCCGCAAGGGCACGCTCGACATAGGAGAAGGCTCGCTGTAGGGGTGTATTTCTTTGCACCCAGAATCGTGGCCCTGCTGAGTCTCGTTCTCGTGCCCTGCTTTGCGTGTCACGTTTCCAATAAGATTTTATCTTATTGAAGGATACTCGATAGGACAGCGGATACTCCTGTTGTGTCGGTGAAAGCATGTAAGCGCTCAGCCTGGCCATGGATGGGCCTTGCACGGTGCTGAGCTGAACGTCCTGTACCCGATCTGCTGGCACATCTACACCACAGCTCTGCAGCGAGAGTGCGATGAATAAAACAAGGCCTAGGCACTTTTGAAGACGAGTTAGCATATCAACAAGGTAAATCTTGTGTGCAGAATTTTGGTTGGTACGGTATCTAGCAGCCCGCAAGCTAGACAACATTCCCCAAAAAGCAAACAGCCTCCTCACTCCTACCCTATCTTATATCTCATTTTGATGCCGTATATTTGAATGTGCAGCACAGGATTGTGTTTTCTTAAACAAGCATATCATACAGCTGGAGCCGTTTTTTGAGCTCTTAATACATTGTAAACACAGCACGGAAATCATAACAATAATCCAAACGCCCAATTCAATTATGGAAGAAAAAGGTACTATATCCGTTCATACAGAGAACATCTTTCCCATTATCAAAAAATTTCTATACGCAGACCAGGAAGTATTTCTGCGAGAGCTGATCGCTAATGCCGTAGATGCTACCCAGAAACTTAAGCAGCTCAGTGCATTGGGGAAATACGAGGGCGACATAGCGAATCTCAAAATCAGCATTTCGACAAACGAACAGCTGAAAACCCTCACCATCAGTGATCAAGGCCTAGGTATGACCGCTGCAGAGATCAAAGAGTATATCAACCAATTGGCCTTTTCAGGCGCTACAGCCTTTGTCGAAAAGTACACGGGAGCTGATAAGACGCCGCAGGAGCTCATCGGCTATTTTGGGCTAGGCTTTTACTCAGCCTTTATGGTAGCCGACCAAGTAGAAATCATCACCCAGTCTTATCAGCCAGATGCCGAAGCCGCCCACTGGCAGTGTGATGGCAGCACCCACTTTGAGCTGAGTAAAACTATCAAAAAAGCAGTAGGTACAGACGTCGTATTGCACATGAGCGCGGATGCACAGGAGTTTTTAGAAAAAAGCCGCATCAAGCATATCCTCAATAAGTATTGTAAATTCTTACCCGTACCCATCGAATGGGATGGCCAAGTCATTAACGACATAACGCCTATCTGGACACGCCCCCCACAAGAATTGAAAGACGAAGATTACCTCAGCTTTTACAAGGCATTGTACCCAAACACCCCAGATCCATTGCTCTGGATCCACCTGAATGTAGAATACCCCTTTCACCTGACAGGTGTCCTCTATTTCCCCAAGCTTAATAGACAAATCGTCCGCACTGCACATCACATACAGCTGTACGCTAGGCAAGTATTTATTACAGACCAGCTCAAAGACATCGTACCCCAGTTTTTGACGCTACTACACGGTGTTATTGACTCACCAGACATTCCGCTCAATGTTTCTAGAAGCGCCCTGCAGACCGATAGCCATGTCAGAAAGATCACCAACTATATCACGAAAAAGGTAGCTGATAAGCTAGAGCTACTTTTCAAACAGGATAGGAAAGCCTTCGAAGCCCAGTGGCATAACATAGAGGTCTTTGTCAAGTATGGTATGCTGACAGAGGAAAAGTTTTACGAGAAAGCCCAGTCTTTTGTGCTACTCAAAAACGTCGAGGGTATATATGCAACACTGGCAGAATATCGAGCTAAGATTGAGGCTAACCAGACAGATAAAGACCAGAACTTGGTCATGATCTATGCTAGTGAGCCCGCTAAGCAGGATGTATACATACGTTCTTGCCAACAGCAAGGGTATGATGTGCTGGTGCTAGACTCAATGGCAGATGTACATTTTGTCAGCTTGCTAGAGCAGAAGCTAGACAAGGTAATCCTGGCTGGGGTGGATACAACTACCGTCGACCAGCTTATTGAGAAAGACAAGACCGACGCGCAAGACACAAACCAAGAGGGTGCGCTGAACCTGGCAGAAAAAAAGAAATTGCAGGAAATCTACGAGAAAGCCACCCAGGATCGGTTGACGAGCTGGTACACGAGATCGCTTCCCGAAACAGAGCTACCTGTGGTCATTACCATTCCGGAGTTTGCACAGAGAATGTATACCCTAGGTCTCCAGCAAGAAGGCCCAGATAATCACGCCAGCCGACACCTCAGCCTACAAGCGCAGGCCACAATCAACATCAACCATCCGCTGAGTAGAAAAATATTGGATATAGCAGATACAGAGAAACAGCACAAACTAGCCATCCAAGTCTACGACCTGGCACTGCTCTCGCAAAATAGATTACATGGCGAAGCACTGAGCCAATTCATACAGCGTACACTAACCGATATTATGCCGGCGTAAAAAGGCATAAAAAAAGGAGATTAATAATAATCTCCTTTTTGGAAAGTAGGTTGAGAAAAAGCTTACTGCCTAACTTATACCTGTTACTTTAGCTACTTTGTCAACGACCTTTTTGCCACTGGCATCTTGTATCGTTACAGTTACCTCTGCAGAATCATCGTGGGTAGCATTCAAGCTAGTGAATTGGACCGCGATGTCTTGGGTGGCGTTAGAGAGTACTTTAAATTGGCCGCCTACAATATCTTTCAGTTTGGTAGTGATAGGGTTTTGCGCATCACCTGTTTGAGTACCTACTTGTATCGCCCCATTGGTAGCAGTTTGATTTACCCTAGGATTTACTTTGGGAGCAATTACAGCTACATACTCACTATAATCTTGCTCAGCACTGTCATTGTTTCTTACTGCAAATGTCAGCGTCCTTGCAGCACCTACCGCATCTGTACTCTCCAAAGTAGGCGCAGCTACTTGGTCTGACTTGCATGAGCATGAAGCCAGATTAAACGCCCCTAACAACACTATGAGCTTGAGAACGTATGCAGATATAGCCGCGTTTCCTTGTTTTTTGATTGATTTGTTCATTTTGTCTTTTTATCTTCTATCTTCACTGGCACCTGTATCTCAAGAACGCCGAGCTAAAGATTAAGTTGCACTTTTCCTTCTACGTATTGTTTAGTTTTATCGGATAAGCAAAGATACGATCTGTAGGTACAATTAACCAAATACGGGACAATATCAGGCTACAGCCCGAACATCCCATCGCAGGAAGCTTTCACATGCCCATTTCTGTCCATGAAATAGCCCAAATGGTATCGGGCACTGTGGTAGGCCCGAGCGATGTAATGCTCAGTGGCGCATGTAAAATTGAGGAAGCTGTGCCCGGAAGCATCACTTTCATGGGGAGTGCCCAGTATGCACCTTATCTGCAAACTACGCAGGCCAGTGCCGTCATTATTAGCAAAAATGCTCATATGATAGACAAAGAAGGTACGACATGGATTTTGGTTGACGATCCGTATACAAGCTTCATCACAGTTTTGGGGGCTGTACGACGCTCTTCTTGAAATTTAGCCAAAACTGT
>JBCBRR010000031.1:0-11883 GCA_039819605.1 Bacteroidota bacterium
TGATTAGGAGTGTTTTGTCGACAAAAATTCCCCCGGCTATCAACTCCGCAAAGTCTCCTGTGCCAATAGCGGGTCCTTGTTGTGAGAGAGTGTGCATAGTAGGTGATAACAGTGCGGTTGGACACAAAAATAATACAAAAAGATAAGCTGAGTTAAAGGAATTAGGGACCCATACCCTATTCCCCTCCCCCCGTAGGAGACAGCAAGGAAGTTTCGCACCTCATCCAAAAAATCCTATCTTGCATTCCAAAACATAGCTAGCCATAGCTTCATGGACGCCAACCTATTTAAAAACCTCATTTTTCTAGACATAGAAACCGTAGCATGCACGCCTACCTATCAAGACCTGCCAACCCCCATGCAGCACTTCTGGGACAAAAAAGCCGCTTCCCTAGGTAGCATAACCCCACAAACATCCCGTAAGCTTTTCTCTGAAAAAGCCGGTATATACGCTGAGTTTGGCAAAGTGATCGTCGTGGGCCTGGGCTACATCACCCTGGCCGATGATAAAACCCCCCAACTGTATGTCAAAGGGCTGGCTGACCATGACGAACAGACACTGCTGCAAAGCCTATCCACCGTCCTGACATCTGGTCCCCAACAAGACGACTTCCGGCTATGTGCACACAATGGAAAGGAATTTGACTTTCCCTATCTGTGCCGGAGATTGCTCGTCAATGACATACCGCTACCCCCTGTCCTCAATACTTCTGGTAAAAAGCCTTGGCAAGTCAATCACCTAGACACTATGGAAATGTGGAAATTTGGCGACAGAAAAAGCTTCGTCTCCTTGGATTTACTAGCTAGGTTATTTAACATTCCCTCCAGTAAAGCAGAAATAGATGGTAGCCAGGTCAGTCACTGCTATTATGTAGATCAAAATCTGGACAAAATAACTACCTACTGCATGCGCGATGTGGTGGTTACAGCACAGGCATTTCTACGGCTCAATAACCAACCTTGTGTACAACCCGAGCATATCATTTTTACGTAGTAGATATGGGCTGGATCACCGGTGAAGACCCATTGTAACATACGGGTTAGCCATTTCCCTAAATAATTCTTAAATTTTGGTCCGAAAATCGCGGCCCTTTGCCGTGAAAAGCCAGTAACCACAGGAATCAAGATCTTTTATTAACCCTAATACCATGGAGAGTAAGTACCTCATTCAGACTTTTGCAGAATTTGCGCGGGCTAAGAACATAGATAGATCTACCGTTATTAAGATCCTAGAAGAAGTCTTTAGAACCGTCGTTCGTAAAAAGTTTGATACGGATGACAATTTTGACATTGTCGTTAACCTAGACCAAGGTGACCTACAAATATGGCGCTTTCGAGAAATCGTGGCCGATAATGACGAACTCGTCCTAGATCATGATAAAATAAGCCTGTCAGAAGCGCAGCGGATAGAATCCGATTTCCGTATCGGTGAGGAAGTTGCCGAAGAAATCTCATTAGATAGCCTGGGTAGACGGGGTATCGTCGTCGCTAAGCAAACACTGGCCCAAAAGATTAAGGATCTGGAGAAAGATGTTCTGTACGACAAGTACGCGCAAATGATCGGTGAGCTCGTTACAGCTGAGGTGCATCAGTTGCTGCGGCGCGAGGTGATCTTGCTAGATGAAGATAAAAAAGAGCTATTTTTACCTCTATCCGAGCAAATACCCAAAGATGTATTCCGCAAAGGAGAATATATAAAGGCTGTCGTCCATAGAATCGACCTGGACAAGAGCATACCCAAGGTTATCCTTTCGCGAACCTCACCTGTCTTGCTGGAGCGCCTACTAGAACATGAGGTACCCGAGATATTTGATGGTCTCATCACCATAAAGAAAATTGTCCGCGAACCTGGCGAAAGGGCTAAAGTATCCCTAGAGACTTTTGATGACCGGATCGATCCGGTAGGGGCCTGCGTGGGTATGCGAGGGGCTCGGATTCACAGCATTGTCCGCGAGCTGCGGAATGAAAATATCGATGTGATTAGCTATACCGATAACCTAGATTTGTATATCTCCCGTTCACTGAGCCCAGCTAAAGTGGGTAGTATACAAGATAAAGAAGATCGAATATCCGTGTATCTGAAGCCTGATCAAGTGGCTCTAGCTATTGGGAAGGGGGGGCAAAACATCAAGCTGGCTAGCCACTTGGTAGGTAAAGAAATCGACCTGTACAGTGAGCTGGACAACACGGGTGAAGATGTGAGCCTAGAAGAATTTGCTGATGAAGTCGATGCCTGGATCCTCGAAGAGCTTAACAAAATAGGGCTGTATAGCGCCAAAAGTGTTCTTAATATGTCCAAAGAAGAGCTGGCTAAGAGAACGGATCTTGAGCAAGCTACCGTAGATAGCCTGTATGAGATACTCAGCCAGGAGTTCGAAGAAGAAGAATAAGTGGCGAATAGGTTATACAACCCACTGCGGCACATCTACCCGGCCCTACGTGCATCCTCGGCGGCACATAGGGCATTAGCCATACACAAATAGACATACATGTCAGAAGCCAAAACCAGACGCCTGGGTCAAGTAGCCCGTCAGCTCAACGTAGGTACCACAACCATTGTGACGCACTTGGCCTCGCAGGGGTTCCATATCGAGAGTGCGCCCAATGCCAAGATTACCTCAGAGCAGTACAGTGTGCTCGCCGAAGCCTTTGCCGATGCGGCCATAGCCAAAGAGGAAGCTATGGAGCTGGTGATTGGGAAAAGTTACGAAGAGCCCACCATAGCCCAACCTGACCCAGAAATTGACGCGATCACCTCCACGCCCTATCCACCCACTGACGATGTGCAGCCAAATACGTCCCCAGACAGTATTACCTCCACAGCTGAGCCGCTGCCTACAACCGCTACGGATACACCCTTACTCCTGACGCCTACACCTCAAATCGATAAGCCCCAGTCCCTAGGGTACAACCCAAAACCCCCTGAGCTAACCATCGTCGGGAAGGTAACCCTGTCACCAGCAGATAGCAAGCGCTATCGGCCTGTAGCTTCTTCCGATACCAACCAGCCTAGGAAGCGCCGGTTACGGAAGCGCATGCTCAATAAACCGCAGGCTAAAAATCAAACACCCCATGCAGCGGGGTCACCTACAGCCACGCCCGCTGTCAAGAATATACAAGAGCAGATTAAGAGTACCCTAGCCAAGCTAGAAGAGGACAAAAAAGGTACGGCAAGCCGTGCTAGATATAGAAAAGAGAAGAAGTCGATGCTGGCTGAGGTGCGTGAGGAAAAGCGTATAGAAGCCCAGCAAGCGGCTAAGACCCTAGAAGTAACCGAATTTGTCTCAGCCAATGATCTAGCCTCCTTGATGAATGTGTCGATCAATGAGGTGCTGTCTACCTGCATGACCTTGGGTATGACAATATCCATTAACCAACGTCTGGATGCCGAAGCCATTACGGTCATTACCGATGAATTTGGCTATCAAGTGACGTTTAAAGATATCCAAAATGAGACCCTGGCCGAAGAAGAACCGGATAGCCCAGCTGATTTGGCTACCCGTGCCCCAATCGTTACGATCATGGGCCACGTGGACCATGGTAAGACTTCCCTCATCGATTATATCAGAAATACCCAAATTACGGAGGGGGAAGCCGGTGGGATTACCCAACATATCGGCGCCTATGACGTAGTCACGCAGCACGGCAAGCGCATTGCTGTTTTAGACACCCCTGGTCACGAAGCCTTTACGGCCATGCGGGCACGTGGTGCTAAGTTGACTGATGTCGCGATCATCGTGATAGCGGCTGACGACGGGGTGCGGCCCCAAACCAAAGAGGCCATTAACCATGCCCAGCTCGCCAGCGTGCCCCTCGTTTTTGCTTTCAACAAAATAGATAAGCCTGAGGCCAATCCAGAAAAGGTGAAAGAAGAGCTGGCCCATATGAACATTTTGGTCGAAGACTGGGGCGGTAAGTACCAAAGCCAAGCGATTGCCGCCAAAACCGGGCAGGGGATCGATGCATTGCTGGAAAAAGTGCTGTTTGAAGCCGATTTATTAGAGCTGAAAGCCAACCCGCACAAGCGAGCCCAAGGTACCGTTATTGAAGCTACCCTGGACCAGGGTAGGGGATACGTTACGACCCTCATGGTCCAAACGGGTACCCTGCGCCAGGGGGATGTAGTACTTGCCGGGGCCTACTACGGGAAGGTGAAAGCCATGCTCAACCACCAAGGCAAGCTGCTTACTGTGGCGGGGCCTTCGGTACCTGTACAAATTCTCGGCCTAGACGGAGCTCCCCAGGCTGGTGATAGTTTTGTCGTACTACAGGCTGAAAAAGAAGCTAGGGCCATCGTTGCGCAGCGACAGCAGATTTTAAGGGAGCAGAGCTTCAGAACGAAAAAGCACATCACCCTAGAAGAAATCGGGCGTAGGTTAGCTGTTGGTAATTTCAAAGAGCTGAACATCATTCTCAAAGGGGATGTTGATGGCTCTGTAGAGGCCATGGCGGATAGCCTAATCAAGCTCTCCACACCCGAAATCCAAGTCAACATTGTACAGAAAGGGGTCGGGGGTATCTCGGAATCGGATGTATTACTGGCAGCAGCTACAGACGCTATTGTCATCGGGTTTCAGGTACGCCCTTCGGTCAACGCGCGCAAGTTAGCTGAGAAAGAAGACATTGAGATCCGACTCTACAGCGTCATCTACGATGCCATCAACCATGTCAAAGATGCCATGCAAGGCATGTTGGCCCCGAGTGTAGAGGAGGTAATTACTGGCAATGCAGCAGTCAGAGAGGTGTTTAAGATCTCTAAAGTGGGCACGGTAGCGGGGTGCTACATTACCCAGGGATGGCTGAAGAAAAATAGTCAGATCCGCTTGATTCGGGACGGTATTGTGGTACACACGGGTGTGATCAAACAGCTCAAACAGTTCAAACAAGAGGTAGTACAAGTCAAGATGGGGGTTGAGTGTGGGATTAGCCTGGGGAATTTTAAAGACATCAGGGTCGAAGATGTTATCGAAGGCTTTGAAGAAAAGAAGGTGGAACGCAAGCTGTAAGATCACCAGCCTACGCGACTACAGCCATGACGAACTAGCTACCCAGGATGGGGCACGTACCCTATGGGCTGGGCGATGGTGTCGACCTATAACATGAAGCAACTCCGCGCTGAAAAGCTAGTCAAGCGATATAAGAAAAATGTAGTGGTCAAAGACACTTCGCTGAGCGTGTCGCAAGGCGAAGTTGTGGGGCTATTAGGACCTAATGGGGCCGGCAAGACCACTACCTTTTACATGCTGGTCGGGTTGGTACAGCCTGACACAGGTCATGTGTACCTTGATGAAAAGCGGATCACTGACCTCCCCATGTACCAGCGGGCTCGGCTAGGTATCAGCTACTTACCCCAAGAAGCTTGTGTGTTTCGCAACCTGACTGTGGAGGAAAACCTGATGGCCATTTTAGAGCTAACTAAGCTTAGCCCCCAGGCTCGCAAAGAGAAAATGGAAACCTTGCTGGAGGAGTTTGGTATCACGCATATTCGCAAAAGGCAGGGGAAGGTACTTTCGGGTGGCGAACGTCGTAGGACGGAGATCGCCCGTGCCCTCGTTATCGAGCCGAAGTTTGTGCTGCTGGATGAGCCTTTTGCTGGTGTAGATCCCATCGCTGTCGAAGAGATCCAATCGCTCATCGACAAGCTTAAGTACAAGCAGATCGGCGTCCTGATCACCGACCACAACGTCAACGAGACCTTATCTATCACAGACCGCGCCTACCTGATGTTTGCAGGATCCTTACTCAAGGCTGGGACTGCCCAAGAACTGGCTGTTGACGAACAGGTGCGAAGGCTGTACCTGGGCAAGCACTTCGAGCTAAGGCGCAAAGTTTAGGGCTATACCAGGCCCGTGTATATGGCCTGTGCGTTATGTGTAGCGCTCTACCTGTTCCTGAATCACCTCATCTGCGATGCGTTCGAAGAGTAAAACAGGGGGTTGTAGCTGCTGTCCAGCGTGCAACACCGCTGTATCGCCTTGTATAGGCCATGTCGTATCGGTTATGCCTAGCATGTTACGCAGGCGCTGACTCGTAAAAGGCAGAAAAGGTGTGCCCAGCACGGCCATGTTGCCTACAACCTGTAGCGCAATGTTGAGTACGGTTTGTACCGGTTCTATAGCTACCTTGACGCTATGCCACGGGGCCGTATCTGACAAATATTTGTTGCCCAATCGAGCCAAATCTACCCAGTGCTGTAAGGCATCCCTAAACCTATATTGTTCAATAGCGTCTCCGATGCGTGTAGGGATGTCCCTTACTTTTTCCAATATAGCCTGATCCAAATGTGTCAGGTGCATTCGCTCTGGTACTTTACCCTGAAAATGTTTGTGTACCAGCACTAGGGTTCTGTGTATGAAGTTGCCTACAATGGCCACCAATTCATGGTTATTCTTGGCCTGAAAATCTGGCCACGTAAAGTCACTGTCTTTGTTTTCGGGTGCATTGCTACACAATACATACCGCAGCACATCCTGCTTGCCTGCAAAGTTGGTCAAGTATTCGGGCAGCCATACCGCTCGGTTGCGGGAAGTAGATATCTTATCCCCGTGTAGGTTTAAAAAGGCGTTGGCTGGTACATTGTGAGGTAAAATAAACCCGCCATGTGCCTTCAGCATGGTGGGGAACATAATGCAGTGAAAGACGATATTATCCTTCCCCACAAAATGGATAAGCCGGGTTTGTGGATCTTTCCAGAAAGGTTCCCAATCTACTTGCCGCTCGGCTGCCCACGTTTGTGTGGCGCTGATGTACCCGATGGGAGCATCAAACCACACATAGAGCACCTTCTGATCGGCGTCTGGTAAGGGGACAGGCACCCCCCAAGATAGGTCGCGTGTTATGGCCCTGGGCCGTAGCCCCTGATCTAACCAAGCTTTGCACTGGCTATATACGTTCGGTTTCCAGGCCGTGTTCTCCTCTAAGATCCACTGCTTGAGCCAAGGGGCATACGCTTCCAGCGCCAAGTACCAATGCTTGGTCTTTTTGCGTACCGGCTGGGCATCACTGAGTATAGACCGGGGGGCCAGCAGGTCCTCAGGGCTCAAAGCGGTGCCACATGCCTCGCATTGGTCTCCATAGGCTTCGGCATAGGCGCATTTGGGGCATGCGCCCCGTATGTACCGATCGGGTAGAAATTGCTGGTAGGTATTGTCATAATATTGTTCGGTATCGTGGGCTGTCAGCACCCCTTTTTGATAGAGTGCGGAGAAAAAGGCCGCCGCGGTTTGGTGGTGCTGTGCAGAGGAAGTACGGCCAAAGACGTCGAAGCTAATGCCCAACGCCTCCAACGCTTCCCGATTGAGCTGGTGGTACTTATCTACGAGCACCTGTGGGGATATCTTTTCCTGTTGAGCACGGATGGTAATGGGGACTCCATGTTCGTCAGAACCACTGACAAAGAGTACTCGATGCCCTTTACTGCGCAGGTATCTAGCATAAATGTCTGCCGGGATATACACCCCAGCTAGGTGACCTATGTGGATGGGCCCATTGGCATAGGGCAGGGCTGCTGTAATGGTGTAGGTCTTTGGGGTCGTTTCGTAGGACATGTGCATGCTACTTGAGGGCACTGCGGTTGGCTCCTAGCGCTTTGTCTAGGCCAATGTGTCGGCCTGGGCCTGGCTCACCTGAATATATAGGGTATGGCCATGTACTTGCACCGCTTTGGCCTGGGGCAATGGTGCACCTGCTATAAGCTGTATCGCTTGTGTCTCCTGACAAATATACGGCTTGTGTGCCGCAATGGCTTCCGTCACTAGGGGTGCTTCTGACGCCACCTGCAGGACAATCTTGTCTTGCACGGCAAAAGTCTGTTTTTTGCGCATATTTTGGACATGGCTTACTAATTCTCGAGCAATGCCTTCTTGCCGCAGGGTATCTGTCAGTTGCCTATCCAGTGCTACTGTAATGTCACCTTCTTGGGCTACAGACCAGCCGGGTATGTCTGTCGAAGTGATCACGACGTCTTCGCGTGTAAGGCGGATCGGGGCCGAGTGTCTATCTACTACTAGCGTGCTCGCGGGTATAGACGGACTCATATCGAGGTCTATATAGCCTATTTGTTCCAAGGCCTGTATGGCAGATTGGGTCAGCTGTGCCAGCGCTTGTGCAATGCTTTGCATTTGGCCTTTGTAGCGTTGTCCCAACCGTTTGAAGTTCGGCCTTACCTTTTTGACCACTACAGTAGCTGCATCTTCTGCATAGGTAGCTTGCTTCACATTTACCTCTGCCAAAATACAGTCTTCGACAGCTGCTATTTGCCGTCGTTTGCTTAGATCTGCTGTAGCGATCATCAACTGGGCGAGGGGCTGTCTGACCTTGAGGTTGTGTTGCTTCCTGAGTGCGTGTACGAGCGAAACCACCACCCGGGCCTGTTGCATCTGCAGCGTTAGCTCGGGGTCTATGGATGCCGTGTCTACGGCTGGCCAATCTGTCAAGTGTACGGAAGTGGCATTCCCACTTGGGTTGCCACAGAGATCTCTATAGAGCTGATCCATGTAAAATGGCGCTATGGGAGCAGCCAATTGGGCTAGCGTGATGAGGCACGTGTGCAAAGTCTGGTAAGCCACTTGTTTGTCTACTCCGTGCCCTGCTTGCCAAAAGCGTTTCCGATTGAGCCGCACGTACCAATTGCTCAAGTCATCGAGGACAAAATCTTGAATAGCCCTGCCTGCTTGTGTAGGATCATAGGCTTCATAAGCGGCCGTGACGGTCTGATTGAGTGTATGCAACTGTGAGATCAGCCAGCGATCTAGGGTAGCATATCGTGCTACCGGTATGGCGGCGGCGGTGCGGGCATCGAACCCATCCAGGTGGGCATAGAGGGCAAAGAAGTTATAGGTGTTATGGAGCGTCATAAAGAACTTCCGAATAACCTCAGCTGGCCCTTCAGGATCGAACTTCAGGTTATCCCACGGGGGCGTGTTGGTCATCAGGTACCACCGGAGGGCATCTGGGCCCTGTGCAGCCATGATCTGGAAAGGATTGACCACATTGCCTAGTCGTTTAGACATTTTTTGGCCGTATTTGTCGAGAACGAGTCCATTAGAGACCACATTCTTGAAAGCTACCTGATCAAATAGCAGGGTAGCCAAGGCGTGCAGGGTAAAGAACCAGCCTCGGGTTTGGTCCACCCCTTCGGCGATAAAGTCTGCTGGAAAGTGCTGTTGAAATGCCGTTACATTCTCGAACGGGTAGTGCCACTGCGCATAGGGCATGATACCGGCATCAAACCAGACATCCACCAAGTCTGGTTCTCGGTACATGGGCTCACCTTGGTCACTCACCAGCACGATCTGATCTACATCGGGCCGATGCAAATCAAAGTCGTCGGGGAGGGGTTGGTCCATATGCCCAGCGGCTACAGCTTGGGCTACTGCTGCCTGCAGCTCCTGTACCGAACCGATACATTTCTCAGATTGCTGATCACGGGTGCGCCAAATGGGCAAGGGGGTGCCCCAAAAGCGATCCCGGCTCAGGTTCCAGTCTACCAGATTCGCCAACCAATCCCCAAAGCGTCCCCGGCCTGTTGTAGTGGGCTGCCAGTTAATGGTTTGGTTCAAGGCGATCAGCCGCTCTTTGTAGGCTGTGGTTTTAATGAACCAAGCGTCTAGTGGGTAGTATAGAATGGGTTTGTCGGTGCGCCAACAATGCGGATAGCTATGCGTATGTGCCTGTACTTGAAAGGCCTTGTTATGCTTTTTGAGGTACGCGGCGATCTGGGTATCTACCGATGCGTACGCGGGGTCTCGCCGTACTGTCTCGGGTTCGTAAGCCGCCTTGACATACTGACAGGCCCAGGGGCCCATCTCAGTTACAAAACGCCCTTGTTTATCTACAATGGGCACAGCTTGCCCGTTACGTTGTACGGTAATAGGGGGTATGCCATTTGCCTCCGCCACGCGCTTATCATCGGCCCCAAACGTAGGCGCAATATGCACAATGCCGGTGCCTTCGGTGGTCGTGACAAAATCTCCCAATATAACCCGAAAAGCAGGCTGATTGGGTTGAATATAGGGCATCAATTGCGCATACGTATGCCCCACCAGGTCACTACCTGTGTAGTGGGTTAGGATTTTCCAGGGGATAGGCTGTGTACCCGGTCGGTAGTTGGCTAATGCGGCACTGTCTGACGGATGTGGAAAGAATCTGTCCAGTGCTGCCTGTGCCAAGATAACGTGCACCCGCTGATGCGTGTAGGGGTTATACGTATCCACTTTGACGTACACGATGTCTTTACCTACTGCTAGCGCGCTATTGGCCGGTAGGGTCCAGGGGGTAGTTGTCCAGGCTAGCAAGTACGTTTGGGCATCTCCTACGGTTTGAAACTGGGCCGTGATGGCGATATCCTTGACCATCTTATAGCAGCCAGGCTGGCTGAGTTCGTGTGAGCTGAGTCCTGTACCCGCTGCTGGGGAGTAGGGTTGAATAGTATGGCCCTTGTACAGCAGTCCTTTTTGATGCAGCTGTTTGAGCCAATACCAAGCCGTTTCGATATAGTCAGGGGACAGGGTCATGTAGGGATTTTGGGTATCCAGCCAATAGCCCAGTTGCTCCGTAAGTGCTTCCCACTGTGTCTTATAGCGCATGACCGTTTCTCGGCAGTGGGCGTTGTATGCTTTCATACTAATCTTCGTGCCGATATCCTCTTTCGTAATCCCCAGCTCTTTTTCTACTTGTAGCTCTACCGGCAGCCCATGCGTATCCCACCCACCTTTGCGTTGTACTTGATAGCCTTGCAGGGTTTTATAGCGGGCAAAAATGTCCTTGACCGTCCTAGCTAGTACATGGTGGATACCAGGTTCTCCGTTGACGGATGGAGGGCCTTCGTAAAACGTGAAGGTGGGGTTATGCTGTCGCCTTTGAATGGATTGTTGAAAAGTGTCCTCTTTACGCCATGTGTGGCCGATTTTCTGGGCTATTTGCGCCAGGTCTAGGTATTGATATGTAGGGTAGAGGGGCATGGGGGTAGGGGATATATCAGGGATTTTACCGCATTTACCGTGAAGTTACGCACGATATGGCTAATGTTCTAGTATGCTGTTAGGCCCAATTTGCCAGGACTACTTGCTACACCTTGCGCCAGCTTGACAAAATCCGCTACACCCAACGCTTCTGCCCGCAGATCTAACAACCCTGGGTCGGCCTCATCGAGGGTATACCCTGTCGCTTTGAGTGCATTCCGCAGCTTCTTCCGACGCTGTTGAAAGCCTATTTTGACCAGTTGAAAGAACATGGCCTCGTTACAAGCCAGGTACTGCGTACGGTTACGCTGTAGCCGTATTACTGCGGAGTGTACCTTAGGGGCCGGCTTACACATAGTAGGGTCTACTGTAAAGAGGTACTCAATGTCGTAAAATGCTTGTAGGAGTACACTAGGCACTCCATAGTCTTTGTTGCCCGGTTGGGCACACAGGCGCGTTGCTACTTCCCTTTGGACCATGCATACGATTTCCTGGACTTGCTGTCGATCGGCTAAGAGTTTGAAAAGAATCTCTGTAGCGTGGCTGTAGGGTAGGTTGCCGATGACCCCAATGGGTCCTGGCAAGTGCTCGGCTAACGTCAGGTCTAGGAAATTAACGGTCAGAATGTGACTGGCCAGTACTGGGTAGGTACGCTTGAGGTAGTCAGCCAGTGTAGGGTCAACTTCGACGAGGTAGAGCTGATGGGGTTGTGCTTTTTGCATGAGCAGCTCGGTCAGGATTCCTCTCCCCGGGCCTATTTCTATGAGGGTTCGGGAGGTGTCATGATAGCTCAAGCTGTTGACAAATCGGTGAGCTATGTCTGGATTTTGTAGAAAGTGCTGTCCTAGGTGTTTTTTGGGTCTAGGTAGCGGCATGTCGGAATTAGGCCCATGGTGGAATACATGGCCTACGAGGTACGTCA
>JBCBRR010000032.1:0-11829 GCA_039819605.1 Bacteroidota bacterium
TTAGCGACGAGATTTCTGCTGTTTAGCCCTTGGCGAAGGCCTTTTAGCCAAATCTGACAATCGCGGGTGATTTTTTTTGGTTACTTTTTTCATCATAGGAAAAAAGTAACGAAGCCCTCGCAGGGGAAAAAGCATCGTAGAACCCGAACTTGACAAACTACGAATACAGCCTCATAAAACGATAGAAGCTCAGATGCATAATCCTTCTCTCCTTTACCATAGGAAAAAGTAACAAAGCCCTATCCTTTAAAACAACACCGTATCTTCGTGTTATCTGGGACAGCCCCCATCAATACCCTACCTCCTAAAGAAAAATCATGAAACCCAACACCACACCGGGTAGAATCATCGCTATCGATTATGGAACAAAACGTGTGGGCCTGGCTGTTACAGACCCACACCGCCTAATCGCTACCCCTTTAACAACAGTACCTGCCACCAACATCCTCCCATTTTTGCAAGAATATATACAACGCGAATACGTCACAACTTTCGTCGTAGGCTTACCCAACCCTCTACAACCCCACCCTTCATCCATGCAAAAAACAGCAGCCAAATTTGCAGACCAACTGCGCAAACTGTTCAAAAAGCAAAAAGTATTTGAGCACGACGAAAAATATACCTCTAAACTCGCACTGGCTAGCCTGGTGTCAGTAGGGAGTAAGAAAAAGTACAGACAAGACAAGGCTGTCATAGATCAAGTGAGCGCTACCCTAATACTGCAGTCATTTTTAGCCAGCCACACCTACGATATACCATGATATACCCCATTGTTGCCTACGGCCATCACGTACTCAGAGAAAAAGCACAAGCAGTAGCCGCAGATGCGGACCTACAAGCACTTGTAACAGATATGTTCTCCACCATGGATCAAGCTGGTGGCGTAGGGTTAGCCGCCCCGCAAATAGGTAAGTCCTGGCGGCTCTTTGTAGCTGACCTACGCGTTTTTGCTGATCCAAATGTGCAGGCAGATGGCCTCAGAAAAGTATATATCAACCCGAAACTACGGGTGCAGGATGCAACGGTACAATATGAAGAGGAAGGGTGCCTGAGTATACCCGGCGTCCAGATCAAGGTGCCACGCCCTAAGTCAGTGTGCATTACGTATACAGCACTGGATGGTAGCTCGCGACAGGAGATACTCCACGACCTGCCCGCCAGGGTCATTCAGCATGAGTACGACCACCTGGAGGGGAAACTATGTATCGACTATGCTACCCCGCTGCAGCGCCAAATCTTGCAAAGTAAACTTGCCAAGATCAAAATGGGCAAGGTAGAAGTACCCTACCGCATGCATTTTGCGAAGCAATCTGTGCGGTCGGCTACATGCACCGCCTCAGAATAGCCCCGGTTGATGGGCAGCTGCCAGTTCTTCTGGCTGAAAAATATGCACCTGACCATACACACCATCATAGCCCGGCACCCGCTTGACCTGCCCTGCACGTAGCCTGCGGATGGCTTCAGCATATACACGCCCCAACTGTTGCGCAATCTGATCGATGGATACATCTGTCAGCAACTTAAACTCATTGCCAAATAGCCCAATGAGACGTTGATACTCTCTCCGTACACCGTGAGTACGCACCCCTATGCCTTTGAGCTGCGCAATGATTTGCATAAGGGGTACCAGATAGGTACAAGGTGCACCCTCGGCTGTGGATCCTGTTGTATGTCTATCAGCGAGGGTCCGTACCCTATGTAAAACCCCCAGCGTCAGAGGACGCTTACAAACTGGACATAACCCCTGATGTTGTTGCGTAGTTTCAGGGGGTAAACATACCCCACAGCGCCGATGCCCATCCATGTAGTACTTGCCTTCCTCTGGGAAAAACTCAAAGGTGCCGAGCCAGCCCACTTTCGTTTTCAAGGCGTCAAACATCGCATCGTAGGTCAGCGCCGTGTCAAAAAGTGTCGCTTCTCGACCTAAGTTGTAAGGAGAATGCGCATCCGAATTGGATACCATCGTGTACCTGTCTAGCTGGCTACACTGCCGATTCATGGCCGGATCTGAAGAGAGACCGGTTTCTAAGGCAAAAATATGCGGCGTCAAGTCTCTGAAACAAGCTTCAACACAATCATACCCACCTTTAGACCCCAACGTAGAGAACCAAGGTGTCCACAAATGTGCAGGAATCAAGTGGGCTCTGCTGGAAGTCTCTAGCACTATTTCTAACAGATCTCTAGCAGATAGACGCAAAGTAGGACGCCCATCGGCTGCCAAATTGCCGTGGGTAGCCAGTTTAGCATTCAGCTTAGCCACAGTAGCCATGTCTGGTGCGTAGATCAGCAAGTGATTTTTACGCCATTGGTCAGCATGCTTGTATAGGCAACTCACCTCTGTACTCAAACAAAAGCGGATGTCCATAACATCGTGCGGCCACGCAGGGGTAGGTGGATGCTGAAGTCGATACAGCCCATTCCCGTCCGGCACCAATTGATGCTGCAATGTCTCAAACCACTGAGGGTGTGTAAAATCACCAGTGCCCACCACGTGTATACCCTTGATACAAGCCCACTCATACAGCCTTTCTAAATCTAGGTCTTTACTCGTCGCATAGGCGTAATGCGAATGAACATGCAAATCAGCTATGTAATACATAGGAGCCTGGGTCTATGAGGGTGCCACATCCGGTTGCCCACCCAGTATACACCGAGTATGCTTGGTCAAAGCTGCCACGACACGTTGCATATCCGGTAGCTTACGCAGCTCTACTTCCATAGAAGTCACTTGGCTATTGCGTAGGCCACAGGGCGTTATGTGGTCGAAATAGTGTAAATCTGGGTACACATTCAGCGCCAGCCCATGCATGCTGACCCATTTGCTAACACGTATGCCTACGGCGCATAGCTTGCGGGCGTCTTGTGGGTTTTGGGCATCGAGCCACACCCCCGTCTGTGGGGGTCGCCGTTCGCCAACTAGGTGAAAATCCTGTAGGCTACGAATGACAATTTCCTCAAGTAGCCGCAGATAACGATGTATGTCTTGGCACCAAGTAGCCAAGTCTGTGATAAGATATAGCATGAGCTGTCCAGGGCCATGGTAGGTGATATGCCCCCCGCGGTTGGCATATACAAACGTGGCACCTGTTGTGTACAGGGCAGGCTCATCAATGTGTAAGGAGGTATTTACCCTCCCCTTCCCCAACGTGTAGACGGGGGGATGCTCACAGAAAATAAGGTAGTGGCGCATGGGTTTGGGAGATAAGCTATTCGTCTTAGCCTGCTCCATTTTAGCAGCGACAAGCGTAGCATGTAGGGCTTCTTGCCGATGCCAAGCTGCCAAATATGGGATACAACCCCAGTGCTGCGTGATCAGTTGCAGCGGTTGCCGAGGTTCTTTCAGACCCGCTAGATTCTCCCCGTGCACATCCTCTGGACAACACCGTATCCGTGTGTTATTTAGCTCAGTGTCTCGTTTTTTTATTTTCCGAGGATGTGTCATAGATTTCAGTTGTGTATAGCCAAAAAGCTGTGTATATTGACGCGTTGTAACCGGGTTGCATAGCGTATCCAGCCAAGTTACAAGTTGCAGACCTACAAGCCATCTATATCCAAGGGGCCACAATGGGGCCAAGAGGCTGAGGGACTGGCCGCTGATTACTTGTATGAGAAAGGATTTAGGATTATTACCCGCAACTACCGCTACCGCAAAGCAGAAATCGATATTATAGCCTGTAAAGAAAATTGTTTATGCTTTGTAGAGGTAAAAGCTAGGAATAACCTCCATTATGGTTATCCAGAAAGTTTCGTAAACGGTGCTAAACAAGTCTTGATCCGTGCAGCTGCCGAGCACTATATCATGCGATACAACTGGCAGCAAGCTATTAGGTTTGATATTATTTCCGTACGGCGTGCACAAGGGAAACTATATATTGAGCATTTTGAGGACGCTTTTTATTAACCAGCTGGCTAAAAATAGGCACATATATGTTCTCAATATTTGCAAAAGCCAAAAAATGAGCTGAGTAGCTTCTTAGCAAGACCCAAGCCATCTATGTGTAGCCTTAAGATGTATGTATCAGCCGCCAGACGCTCGCGAATTACTTGCCTCGTTATCAGCCTCATGCTCTCGAACATGTCTTGCAACAAGCATAGCAACAGAACGCCGTCAGGCAAAGCGATTGTGCAAAAGCCCCTCGTACGTGTGCGCGAAGCCAGCCCGCATACAAACAGCCGATACAACTACTTTTTGATCACGGTTTACCCCAGCACACTCAAAGCTGCGTTGGCAAACTGTACCCTCCAAGCTCAAGTTGACCCAGGTACCGGCAATCTGCTAGGCAGTGGTGAGAAAAGTGGCAATAGGTACAATTACAACATCCCCTTGGGCAAGTTCGAAAGCAAGCTAACAGAGCTGATGCCTAGCAAAGGCAGTGCTGGCGCTTTCTCTACAGGGAAATCTATTGAATTCAAGTGTCGGTACGATCCGCCAGACGGGGCCAAGCAAGGAGAGCAATGCAGGCTGCGCATCACAGTTACACAGCCAGATAACGGTGGAAAGAGTCGCCCTTACACAGAGGAAGCCACATTCCTCATCAAGAAGGACATTACAGCGTCAAAGTCTGCGGCGTCCACTGCCTAAGTAGGGAACGCTAATGCAAATTCATAGAAGATAACACACGGTACGGAAAAAAATACTGGACAGGTCAGAGATAACACAGACAGAAGCTGCTAAAAGTACGACGCACTGAATAGGCTGAGTACCATCATCGTTACATGTTGCACGTTAAAAATCTATTCGGTCTGCTGCTGATCCTAACCTGTTTTACAGGGGCCTGTAATGGCCCCCACACACCTACCCGTAGCCACGTAGAGAATACTGAGGAATCTATGCCATCTAAGCGCAAAGCGGTCATTTTGTTACATGGTCTTTGGTCAGATGCTTCTTGTTTGCAAAAAACAGAGCATAACCTAAGGACAAGGCTCACGGATGACATTGAGCTATACTCGCTAACGGAGCAAGCCACCTCAGCTATATCCATCAGTGAGCAGGCCGCACGGCTCAGGAGCATATTGCTTACCAGGGGCATGCAGCGACAGCGCTACCAGCTCATATTTTTGGGGCAGAGTCAGGGAGGGTTACGTGCCTATGCATTTTGGCAGCAGTTTTCTAATGAGTTTGATATACGCGGGCTGATTACAGTAGGGACACCTTGGCAGGGAGCCCTGGCTGCTACCTTGACCAAACACAAGGTCAAGGCTTGGCTAAACAGCACGATAGGGCACTGTCTATTACACCTGGTTAGCTACTACTATCCCAATGTTACACAAGATCTGACACCTACCTGGGTAGATACACACTTTGACAGGTACCTCCCTACCCATGAACCGGGTGTTCAAGACCTGGCACCCAATAGCCTATTTCTACGCCATGTGACGGGTAGTCTATCACAGAGCCAGCTACCTATTTTGGCCACAGGTGGCACCAACGGGGATGTGTACAAAGTCTTGCCTGAGAATACTGCCTATACCGGCTACCTGCGTAGATTACCTACGAGTGCGCTGAATGCAGCTTATGCTCAGTTGATTATCGGTGGGGTATGGGAGAAACACGATATGATGGTGCCGCTATCTAGCCAGTTGGCCCTGGGTACATCTACCGGTCCGGACTTTGAAACCTGTGTGATACCCGATGGCATCCACGATTTACTACCGGGGTTATCTATCAACGAAGACCAGGTTGCGTACAATCACCCGGTTTTTCTTGAACAAGCAGTACGCTTTATTGGTAGTAGGTTCTAACTGGTTTTGAGATAGGTCTTAGCCCGTTCTCTTCTCCTTAGCCTGCTTCCACACATCCCATTTTCTATCGGCCTCTTCTTGTGTAATAGACTGCTTGGATACACCCAACTGCAGATGCTTCTTGAGCAATAGGCCTTGTGCAGACAATATATTCCTGACTGTATGCGTCGGCTGTGCTCCATGCGACATCCAGCGCAATACCTTATCTTCTTTCAATGTGACATGGGCAGGTTGTCTGTGCGGATTGTAGTGGCCTAGCTTTTCAATAAAACGGCCATCTCGGGGGGATCTAACGTCTGTAGCGACGATGTCATACAAGGGTAATTTCTTACGCCCTCTTCTAGCTAATCTAATCTTTACACTCATGTGGTTGATGTTGTTTGGGTTGGATGGAGACAGTCACGCATCCTGCACAGTTTTGGCATTATCAGCTGCAGCCTTCCCCCTACAGACGTAGGTTAGGAAGCTGTGAAAGGCTCTACAGCAACATAAGAACGATCTTGCTTGCCTTTCATAAATACTACCTTGCCCGCAGCCAAAGCAAATAACGTATGATCTTTGCCCATACCCACGTTCCTAGCTGGATTGTGCCGCGTACCTCTCTGTCTGACTAAGATATTCCCCGCTTTTACCAGCTGCCCTCCAAATTTCTTAATGCCGAGCCGCTGACTAGCTGACTCGCGCCCGTTCCTCGAGCTACCTGCTCCCTTTTTATGTGCCATGTTGTTCTGCGGTCAGGATGTCCTCAATGAGTATGCGCTCATAGACTTCTCGATACCCCTGCCTTTTTTTATATCCTTTCCTTCGTTTCTTCTTGAAGACGATCACTTTAGGCGTCTGAAAGTAGCGTAGCAATTTTCCTTTGACTCGCGCACCTTCAACCATCGGGCTACCTATCTGGAGGCCATGCTCTGTTTCTACAAGCAGCACCTTGTCCCACGTGACGGTGTCTCCCGGGCATAGACCTACCCTGGGTGTATTGGCTACCTCAATATACTGGCCCTTAGTGACTTTGAGTTGTTGGCCGTGGATCTCTACAATGGCATACATAGTATTTTCGCGTTGCACTCAGGCAAACGCTTTGCAAATCTAATGATTTCTGGGCAAAAATCTAGCCGGCCGGCCGCAGTGCCAGCTGTTGGATCCTGTATCTACCTCTCGTACAACCTAATTTCTTTATCTGCGGGCTTTTCCTGAATTTTATTCAGACGTACTGCCCCAGCGCTATACATATCTCTTCATGCACTATCCATGGCATTTAGCTGCACGCATTATAGGACTCCCATTGCTCTTTGTTGGCTGCCTGTCCACAAAATACCTGCAGGAAAATGAATATCTACTGGTTAAGCAACGTATTCGGGGCAACCGGCAGGTCAGCGCCAGCGAGCTAACCCCCTATTATCTACAGCGGAGCCACCTGCGCCCATTTACCTTGCCCATCAGGGTGTGGATCTACCAATTCGGCAAGACACACTTTTGCCCTGCCCGCATTCAACGGCAAATGCAGCACATAACCGCAGCCTACGAGGCTAGGCTGGCTGTTGTACAACTGGGCTCAGACGCATGGAAGCGCCTGCAACGGCGCCGAGATAAGCAGCTGGCCATAAAGCAACGCATGCTGGAGCAAGGCAATATCTGCATGCGCTGGGGCCATCCCCCTGTTCTTTATGACCCGGAGCGACGCGCACGCACTGAGCAAAATCTACTGTCGTATCTGCGCTCCCAGGGCTACTTTGAAGCTGAGGTAGTCAGTAATGTACAATTAAATGACAAATCAGCTTACATTACCTATCAAATCAGTGAGCATGCCCCCTACCACATCGGCTCCATTTGCCTCCATACGGCTGACGCTGCCCTACAGCAGCAGCTAGATCCATATACAAAGCAGAGTTTGCTACAGGTAGGGGACAGATATGATCAAACGGCGCTGGCTAACGAGAGAACCCGTATCCGCGATCTATTGCTCAATGCCGGTTATTGGGGGTTTAGTGAGCAATATATTCACTTTAATGTAGATACTACCGGGGCTCATAGGACAGTACATATCGAAACCGTGGTGGACCCCCCAGCCAATAGCACGGCGCACCTCAACTATCATCTAGACACGGTCCTATTTTCAGTCAATCCGCAAAAGGCACAGGCGACGTCGGAGCACGAGGGTATTGTTTTGCAAGACACTAGTCAGCGCATAACTCCCCATACGATAGCGAGCAAAATTTCACTTCGGCCAGGGCAAGCGTACAGCCTAGCCAATGTGATTGAGACCCAAAGTAGGTTATCGCAGCTAGACATGTTTGAGCATATCCACATCACACATCAGCCCAGGGGTACAGATCGATTGGCGACCCATATCGATACCAGGCTTGCGAAAAGATTTCAGCTGGAAAATGAGATGGGTATACAGGTAAGTGAAACCACCTCAGTGCCGCAACCTTTTTACAAGCTATCTGTACAGGGCAGAAACGTATTGAAACGGTTAGAGTTGCTCAAACTAGATGTCAAGATCAACCTAGAGCGGATGCCTACACATACACACAAGCTACCTGTGTACAACAGCCAAACGTACCAAGCCAACGTGGATCTGACAATGCCCCAGTTTTTCCTACCTATAAGCCGTCGATGGCATCATGCCTGGGATGCGTACCGGCCTACTACGCAAACCACGTTGGGGGGGACCTTGACACGAACCCCCGACCACAGAAAAATCAGTACCGGAACGGCCCTACGCTACGCATGGAAAACACCGATACATGGCGCCGACTGGCATTCGGCAGCCACCATCATCTCCTATGCGATAACGCCCTTATCTATAGAATTGACCAGATCAGAACGAGTTCGGGCATTCGCCTCAGCACGGCAAGCTAACCAGGTGCAGCAACATAACGTGCTCAAAAACGATCACTATTCGCTCATTAGCCACCTATCTTTACGAGCTACTGTAGAGAGAGACTTAGCGTCCTACACAAGCAGACCCAGCTTATACCTATCATTGGGTTTTGAAAGTGGGGGCACTTTACAAAACCTGGTTGATTTTCGAAAGTTGATCAGCCAAAAACTAGCCTACTACAAATACCTAAAACTAGACATCAAGTACAGTCAGCGCATTGCATTAGGGCCCCAAACCGTATGGGCCTACCAGGCCCTTGTCGGTCTAGCCTACCCTTACGACACAGGTAATGCATTACCCCCGAGCAAAGGTTATGACATTGGGGGTAGCTACGGCATCCGGGCTTGGCCGCCCCAGGGTCTAGGACCTGGATCGTACCGCCTGGGCACAGATCTGCACAAAAAGCGCTCGGGAGAGATGATCTTGCAAGGTAATGTAGAGCTCCGGCAGTCTCTGGTGGGTTTTATCGAGGGGGCGCTGTTTATGGATTTCGGCAACACTTGGATGCTCAAGGCGGGCCACCCTGTAGGTCAAGCCTTTAGCTGGCACCGTTTCTACAAAGAGATGGCGATGGGTACGGGGGTTGGGTTACGACTGAACTTATGGGTATTTGTGTTACGTCTAGACGTAGGGCTCAAGCTTTACGATCCTGCAAAGCCACGCGGGAGTCGGCTCTTTCCTGCCGATACGTGGAAGGGGTTAACACATTTTAACATGGTAGTCGGGTATCCGTTTTAGCTTTTGTGCAGGACCCATCTGTCATATCCTCGGTATATGAGCCAACCACATACCAGGCCACTAAGTGCCCCGCACACGACATCGAGGGGGTAGTGCACCCCACCATAGACTCTCCCATAGCTCACAAGAGCTGCCCAACCCAGGGGAAGGTAGCCGCTAGGGCCATAGGCACGCAAGACCAGGAATAGGAAAGTAGCCACACCGAAGCCATTGGCGGCATGTGCAGAGAAGAAACCATAGGAGCCACGGTAGGTACCCACCACATGTACCCACTGCTGTAAATTTGGGTCACAACAGGGCCTGAGTCGCCTGACTCCAGGTTTGACGAGGCCCGAAGTTACCTGATCCGTGAGTAAGAGTAGCCCAAGTAGGGCGACGATACCTAGCCAGAAGGATTTTCTATCCAACTTCTTAGCCATGCTATAGAGGGGCCAAGCATAGAAAAGGCACCCCCAGACTTCATGGGTGATGCCATAGAAGAAGGCATCCCACACCGCATGGTGCGTTTGATTGAGACATAGCAATAGGTAGCGATCTACGCTTTCCAAGTATGAAAACATGACTAGGTTTTTATACTGTGTGACATCCCGTATATTAGTGGGATCAAGAAATAGGTAAATTTATGGCTAGAATTTGTGACATCACGGGCAAGAAGCCCATCACGGGGAATCGCGTTTCACACGCTAATAACAAGACGAAGCGTTGGTTTTATCCCAATTTACAGAAAAAAAGGTTCTACATACCTGAGGACGACCTTTGGGTTACGCTTAAGGTAAGTGCATCATCGCTCAGGACGATTAATAAGAAGGGTATACAGGCGGTGATTAAGACGGCTGCAGAAAAGGGCACTTTTAGGCACAAAAGGATTAAGTGGGTACCTTAAAGTAGGCATTAGGAATATGGCAAAGCAAAAGGCGAACAGGTTACAGGTAATTTTAGAATGTACCGAGCACCGGAAGAGTGGGTTACCGGGTATTTCTAGGTATACGACCCAGAAGAATAGGAAGAACACACCGGATCGGCTTGTATGTAGGAAGTACAATCCGGTGCTGAAGCGACATACGTTGCACAAAGAGATTAAGTAATGGCTAAGAAGGTAGTAGCGAGTCTACAGAAGGCAGAGAGTAAAAATTTAGCGAAGGTTATTATGGCGACTAGGTCAGCTAAGACGGGGGCGTATGGTTTTCAGGAGAGGATAGTGTCGTTGGAGGAGGCTAAGGAGATGGTAGGGATGGGTGAAGGGAAGGGATAATGGGTAGGTTGGTCAGAATGACATTAGAAGAAGCCAAAGGCGTTAGCTCAAGAACAGATTGGGAGAGGGTAGATGCGATGACAGACTCAGAAATTGAGAAGGCTATCCGGGAGGATGTAGACAGCGTCCCTGAACTGACGGAGGAATGGTTCAAGAATGCTCAGGTGGTAAGTGGGTTGGAGGGATCGGTTCCAGTGTGTTCAGAACCAAGCTTAGCAACTTCTTGAAGGTTATATACTTTCCTTCAAAAATCGAGCTTTATCGTCGCGGATGAGCTCCCGGAACTTTAAAACTTCTCCTTCGGGCCTTGTCCATGAGATGGACTTGTCTATTCGGGGATACAGGGTCAGCTTTTGTCATTTTAGGCCTATATCCTCTACCGTAAGTGCTACCTCATAAAGTCTGGGTATTAGGAAAGGCATAATGCTTTCGTCCTTCGTTGCCCAATAATAGTCTATCATGGAATCGGTAGCGTATTGCTCAAAGCCCTCTCTCAAATATGGAGAGAAGTTATATCTCTTGCGCTCAAGGGTTGCTTTGATACGAGAGAAAGTATCAGAAACGTCATCACTTTTCTCTATTAAGTCGGCCCTTAAAAATTCCCTCAGTCTCCTAGCGGGACCAAGCACCAACAGGATTCTAGCCGCCATCCCAGCAACTTTCCTACCCGGGTCGCCAGAACAGTAACACAATCATAGACACAATGAGAGATTTCTCTCATGAATAGCTTCAAGTTGAAGCCCATACCAGATAGTAAGGCGTTCATTTCCGCTCCTACAGTGCCTTTGAGACAGTTTAACCCCAGTTTGTGGTCTGATTTCAAGTGCCCGATCACCGCTTCTACTGCTGAGCGGCGGCGACAACGAAGTTTGTGTAGTCTCTGTTCGTAGGGTTTCTCACTCTTGCATCCGCCAGGAAGGATTACCTCACTGCCACATACTTCCTTGCACCCGCGATAGCCACGATCTACCAACACACGAGAAAAGGTCTTGTCAAACATGTCCTTGATACGCTCTAAAGAAGGGAGTAGCGTCTTACTGTCATGAGGATTGCCCTGGAAGGTCTCTACGCCTACTACTACATTGCTCCCGGGAAGGGTAGCTATCGATACTTTAGAGCCAAACTCGTACTTCGAGGCCGTTGCATAACTTAGCATTCACTACCCCAGCTGCCGATTTTGGACGACTTTACCCCACAAATCGGCCTTTTG
>JBCBRR010000033.1:0-11708 GCA_039819605.1 Bacteroidota bacterium
GACGCCAATCTGCATACTCGCAAGCGAAAAACACCCACAGCAGAGCTCATTCCAGACATATCTGAACCGGTGGATCAGGACGTATATGCAGACGGCTCTTCTGCAGCGCTTCCGAAAGCATTAAAGCTGATCGATGCTGGGCAAGAACCTCAAGAGGCACCTGATCCTATTTCTCTGGACCAAGCAGGAGGTTCTTCAAGCATACAGCCCGAGATATGTACAGGGACAGATCGTTTTGATAAGCTTCTGTTGGAGAGCGATGTGTTTGTAGACAAAAGCCTATTTATCAAGGAATTCTTAGAGGGTGGTGATAAAGTGGCCTCCATTACACGCCCTCGGCGCTGGGGTAAGAGTCTGAACATGAATATGTTAAAATGTTTCCTATCTATCGAAGTAGATAAACAGAGTAGGCCATTGCCTCCAGAACAATCCCTAAATCGCAAACTGTTTGTTGGGGGCGAAGTCTTGTTAGAGGAGGGAGAAACGAAACTGCTTAAGCCCCTGAAGATCAGTAACTATCCGAAATTGATGAAACGCCAAGGGCAATATCCTGTCATTAGTATAGGGTTTAAAGATGTGAAGGGCAGCTCTTACGAACAGATAGAAGAAGAAGTCAAGGAGCAAATTGTCAGCCTGTACAAAAGACACAGATATCTAAAGCAGTATATGCAAGAGGATGCCACAGACTTCCTGGAATCTAGTGATAAAAAGAGGCTACAGCGGTACTTTGACAACAATCTTAGGAGAGTAGATATTAGCAAAAGCCTGCTATTTCTTAGCGAGCTGCTTCACGAGCACTTTGGGAAAGAGGTATACATACTCATCGACGAGTATGATGCACCTATTGCACACGCTTATCTAACATGGAAAGATAACGTTAAGGATGCTAGTCGTGTCTTCGGGCTATTTGAGTCTCTCTTAGGAGCTGCGCTAAAGGGGAATAGACACCTTAAGCAGGGCTTACTCACAGGCGTGTTTAAATTATGCCCAACTACCATCTTCTCTTCTGGAATCAATAACATCTGTCACTACACATTATTCGATGAAATCTTTGCGGACTGGTATGGATTTACGCAAGCAGAAGTAGACGAGCTGTTAAGTAAAGTTCCCATAGCTATATCCCCGTCGGAAATCCAGCGTTGGTACAAAGGCTATACGTTTGGAGATCAAGAGGTTTACAATCCATGGTCGATAATGTGCTGTTTATCTAATGGGGGCAAGTTAGCACGCTACTGGTTCGAGCACGAAGAAATCCAGCTGACCAGCTTGATGACGTGTTCCAAGATCGGGCAATACGATCTACAACAACTGGTATCTGGAAGTAGATTTAGCTTTCATGTACCAAATCGGGTCGATTTTGAAGACATCTTAAAGTTTGGCAGTTCGTACGAACTGCTGGTCTTTGGCGGTTATCTGAACGCAACTCCCATCCCTAATGCTCTATATGTTTATCATATTTCGATACCCACGTATGAAATGCGTCATTTCTATGAGCAGCAGTTGCTATCATGGGTATATGAACAGCTCCAGATAGACGCGGCCACGTATGATAAATTGGTGGAGTTGCTCTCAGCAGGTAAAGTCAGGCCTTTTGTAGAGAGTTTGAGTGCGGTATTATCTCAGTCATCAAGCCTAAGCCAAGTGTGTCATTGGGAAGATCATACAATCCACAAGGGTTTCATGCTGGGGTTACTGATCAACTTAGCCAATCATTACAGCCTGGAACCAGGGGCTAGGCAATACAACACGCTGTTGATCCCCAGGGTAGATCTCAATGGAGATCAGGCGCTGGTAATAGATTACAAGTTAGGTAAGAACGTAGCAGCATTGCCATCGCTAGCTGAGTCAGGGTTAGCACAGATAGTGGATAAGGGGCACAGTGCTCAGGCTAAGTCACATGGCCACCTGAAAAGGTTGCTACAAGTATGCTTAGCTTTTTGCGGTGAGAAAGTCGCTGTACAATATGAGCTGGTGGACTTAGAGAGATAGCGTAAACTGAATTGAAAACCAGAACCATGCATACACAGACTAAAAGATTTATAGCTCGAGTTTTGCTCTTGGGTGGATTACTTCAGAGTTGCTATAGCCCACATGTTCCTGAAGAAGCGGCTGCGGTATCTGTAGAAACAGCCGATAATCATGATACAGACGCCAACCCACGTACTCGTAAGCGCAAGGCACCCACGCTAGACATGGGCTCTGCCATGTCTGGTCCAGCGGCCCAGGAACCAGCTGCAAGTCACCCTTCTACAACGATTCCTAAATCTTTACGGTTGGATGCTGCAGAAGCGCCTCAAGAAGCAGCTAGCCCTACTGCTATAGACCAGGTAGGTGGTCCAGGTAGAGCTTCTGCGAGCATACAGCCCGAGATATGTACAGGTACTGACAGCTTTGATGAGCTATTATTGGAGAGTGATGTATTTGTAGATAAGAGCCTGTTTATCAAGGAATTCTTACAGGGTAAAGATAAAGTGTCCTTGATTACTCGTCCTCGGCGCTGGGGCAAGAGTCTAAACATGGATATGCTAAAGAAATTTCTAGCTATCGAAGTAGATGATCAAGGTAGACTTCTACCCCAAGAGCAATCTCTAAATCGCAAGTTATTTGTTGGGGGTGAAGCCGTGATAAGACCTAAGACAGGCAAGGTAAAACAGCTGTTTCCACTCAAAATAGCCCAGCAATGCCCAGATCTAATCAGTGATTATCAAGGGGAATATCCTGTCATTAGTATAGGGTTTAAGGATATAGAGGGTAATTCTTATCGGAAAATAGAGAAAGGGATTAGAAGTAGAATTGCTGAACTGTACAGTCAGTACGATTATTTAGAGGGATATCTTAAGGCCTTGGGGACTACACTCGGGGATACACAACAGGAGAAGCTGTGCCGTTACATTAGAGGTAATTTTACTGAAGAGGAGCTAAAAAGTAGCCTCCGCTTCCTGAGTGAGCTACTCCATAAGTACTTTGGAAAGGGAGTATACATACTCATCGATGAGTATGACGCACCCATCAACAATGCTTATGTAGAATGCAAAGGCAAGCCGAAACAATTTAGAAAGGTTGTAAAGCTATTCCAGAGTTTACTGGGGGCTACGCTGAAGAGCAACACACATCTTAAGCAAAGTCTTGTCACAGGTATACTACGGATTGCCAAAGCCAATCTCTTCTCTGGCCTGAATAATATACAGGAGTTTACTTTGCTGGATGAGGGGTTTGCTACCTGCTACGGATTCACGCAGCAAGAAGTGAATGAGCTACTCACGCAAGTCCCCGTGTCTACATCGTCTGACGATATTCGCAAGTGGTACAATGGCTATACATTCGAAGATCAAGTGCTGTATAATCCTTGGTCGGTCATGTGTTGTCTACGACACAAAGGCAGACTAGATTGCTATTGGATCGATAGCGGTGGCACACAGCTGATTGACGAAGTATTTGTCTCCGACAAAGTACAGCAAGATTTACAGACCTTAATATCTGGAGGAACACTCAGGTCAACCATCAAGAAGCAGATCAGTTTTGATGATATCAGTGAGACCGAGACTCTATACAGTTTGTTGCTCTTCAGTGGATATCTAACCCCAGACACTGTTCCCCACGTGACGAGAGGACATTTCTATCAGCTTTCTATCCCCAACTATGAAGTGAAGCATATCTATGAGGAGCGGCTGTTAAAATGGGTAGCTAATAAACTGACCGTAGACGTCGCTGATTACCGAAAGCTGATAAATCTGTTGTTAATAGGTCAAGTAGAAACTTTTACAAAAGACTTGCAAGAGCTGTTGGATCGGTCGACTAGCTTTTATCAAACCGGACCTAGACACTCAGAAGCATTCTACAATGGATTTATGCTAGGCTTACTCAGCGACGCGTCACATGCTTACGTCATAGAAAGTGATCGAGAGAGTGGCTTGGGTAGACCTGATACTGTGTTGATTCCTGAAGTTGGGCATGGCGATCAAGCATTGATTATCGAGTATAAGGTGGGTAAGCAAGTAGAGCAATTAGCGACGCTGGCTGAGCGAGGATTAGCTCAGATCGTAGATAAGGAGTATGATGTTCAGGTCAAGGTACATAGCCATGTGCAACGTATATTACAAGTGTGTATAGCTTTTTGCGGTAAAAAAGTAGCTGTGCAACATACACGTGTGGACTTGGAGCGATAGGGTGAACTGAACTGACAAAAAACCAGAATCATGCATACACCTGCCAAAAGATTTATAGCTCGAGTTTTACTCTTGAGTGGATTACTACAAAGCTGTCATAGCCCAAAGACAGGTGTAGTTCAGGAAGAAGTTGTAGCGCCTACAGAGAATTGCGATACAGCTGCTGCAACACGCAAGAGAAAAATATCCTCTACGACACCTGCTCGGGACATGGATAATACGGCAGAGCAGGGTCTCGTTGTACTTCCCAAGTCGCCAAAATTGATTACAGCTGTTCAGGAGCCCCGAGCGACTCCTAGCTACATTTCTTTGGATAAACAAGGTAGTCAAAGTCGACGCAAGGTGCTAGCCGTGCAGCCCAAAATATATACAGGTACTAATAGCTTCGCTGAGCTGTTGATGAAAAGTGATGTATTTGTAGACAAAAGTCTATTCATTAAAGAATTCTTAGGAGGCGTCGAAGGTGGAAGTAGTAAAGTTGTACTCATCACCCGTCCCAGGCGCTGGGGCAAAAGTCTGAATATGGACATGTTAAGGTGCTTTCTGGCTCCCGAGGTAGATGATGAAGGTACGCCCCTGCCCAAAGAGCATTCTGTTCAGTCTCTAAATCACAAACTTTTTGCTGGGGGAGAAATAGAGTTGGGCTTTGGCAAGACTAAAGTATTGAAACCTCTGAATATCAGTGATTACCCAGCTTTGATGCAACACCAAGGACAGCATCCTGTCATCAGCCTGGGATTCAAGGATATAGAAGGCAGTTCGTACCAAGAGATAGAAACTAAGACCAAAAGTCAAATCCTCAGGTTGTACAGAAGCCACAGATACCTAGAGCGGTATATGCAAGATGAAAAAACACTACTTGATCACACACAGAAGCAGCAGCTGGATCGGTATTTGAAAGGTAACCTCAGTACAGAAGACCTAGAAGATAGCCTATACTTCCTGAGCGAACTACTCTACAAACACTTTGGCAAACCTGTCTACATACTCATCGATGAATATGATATGCCTATTCATAGCGCCTATGTAGAGTGTCCTGGGGAGTTTGAAGCCGTTTTAAAACTATTTCGCTGCCTACTTAGAGCTGCTCTCAAGGATAATCCCTGTCTTGCTCAGAGCCTAGTCACAGGTATCCTCCGGATTGCCAAAGGCAACTTGTTCTCTGGTTTGAACAACCTACGAGACTACACCGTACTTGATGAAAAGTTCACTACCTCGTACGGTTTTACTCAACAAGAAGTAGACGAGCTACTTGAGCAAGTTCCTACAAGTACACCACCCGCAAAGATCCGTCAGTGGTACAACGGCTATAATTTTGGGGGTCATGTGCTCTATAATCCTTGGTCGATCATGTGCTGTCTATCTGAAAAGGGCAAGCTGGGCTACTACTGGTTAGACTGTGGCGGAGGGGTAAAGCTGATCGATTCCGTATTACTCTCAGATAAGATACAAGAGGATCTACAGGCACTGGTATCCGGTAACCGCATTGAGTCTCCCATATTACGTGAGATGAGCTTTGGTGACATCAAGAAATCTGAAGGAATATGTAGCCTATTGCTCTTTGGGGGATATCTCAACCCAGATACCAGCATTGACGATACAGATGTGTATCAGCTATTGATCCCTAACCATGAGGTAGAATATATTTATAAACAGCGGCTACTGGGGTGGATATCTGAGAAACTACAGATAGATTTACGTGGTTACCGAAGCTTAGTAAGTTTGCTAGCATCTGGCCAAGTAGAAGATTTTACAAAGCGCTTACAGGATCTGTTAGATCAGTCAGTGAGTTTTCATCAAACAGGTCCCAACCGGGCAGAGGTATTTTACAGTGGCTTTATGCTAGGGTTGTTACACAACTTATCAGACCGTTACATCCTGGAGAGTGAACGTGAGAGTGGTTTGGGTAGGCCCGATACGGTACTAATTCCCAAGGAGAAATACGGAGACCGGGCGTTGATCATTGAGTACAAGGTATGTAAGCAAGTAGAGCAATTAGCGACGCTGGCTGCGAAAGGTCTAGCGCAGATAGTGGACAAGGCATACAGTACTCAGCTTAAATCACAGAACCATGTCAAGAAGGTGCTGCAGGTAGGCTTAGCTTTTTGCGGTAAGAAAGTCGCTGTACAATATGAGCAAGTGGACTTGGAGCGATAGGGTGAACTGAATTAACAAAAAACTAGAACCATGCATACAGATACCAGAAGATTTATAGCTCGAATTTTACTTTTCAGTGGATTGCTGCAGAGCTGTCATAGTCCACAGATTGCAGGCGTTGCTGAAGAAGTAACCACAGTATCTGTAGAATCCACAGATCATCATGATACAGACGCTAACCCACATACACTTAGGCGAAGAGTACGCTCTGTAGAACCTACTCCAGAGACATCTGCAGGCGACTCTACTACAACGCCGTCTAAATCATTGAAGCTGAGCGATGTCACGCAAATAGCCCAGGTAGGTAACCCAAGTTGCGCGACTGCAGTTACCTCACCCAGAATATATACTGGGACAAGCTTTTTTGATGATTTAGTGTTAGAGAGCGATGTATTTGTAGACAAAAGCTTGTTTATAAAAGAATTCTTGGAGAGTGGTGATAGCGTGTCCGTGATTGCGCGTCCCCGACTCTGGGGTAAAAGCTTGAATATGGATATGTTACGCCGTTTTCTAACCATCCAAGTAGACAAACAAGGCAGGCCACGGCCTCCAGAAGAGTCTCTAGACCGCAAACTCTTTGTTGGGGGCAAAGTCGTGATAGGGCCTGTAACCGGTAAGGTAAAACAGCTGTCCCCACTCAAAATAGCGCAACATTGCCCAAATATCATCAGTAATTATCAAGGGAAATACCCCGTCATTAGTATAGGGTTGAAAGATGTGCGGGGTAGCTCTTATCAAGAGATACAAAAGAGTATTAAGAGGCGCATACTCAAGTTGTACTCAGAATACCTATACCTGGAGCAGTATACGAAAGAGGATACAGCAGACTTTCTGACAAATAGTGACAAGGAGCAACTACGACGCTACTTTAACGGTAAACTTAGGAAATCGGATATCAAAGATAGCCTCTTTTTTCTAAGCAAGCTACTCCACAAGCACTTCGGGAAGCAGGTCTACATACTTATTGACGAGTATGATGCCCCTATCAATAAAGCTTATTTAGAGTATGCAAACAGGCCCAAAAGGTTTGCAAAGATTTTAAGGTTATTCCGGGATTTATTGGGGTCTGCTTTACGAGACAATCCCTATCTCAAGCAAGGACTGATGACAGGTATTCTTACGATTGCTAGAGCTGATCTTTTTCCTGACTTAGACAACCTGTGGGATTGTACCCTATTGGATGAAAAGTTCATCACCGCTTATGGAATTACACAGCAAGAAGTGGATGAGTTACTCAATAAAGTTCTTATTGCTACACCGGCAGATAGGATTCAGCAATGGTACAACGGATACAAGTTGAGAGGCCATGTTATTTACAATACCTGGTCAGTCATGTCCTGTTTATCCAGAAAAGGCAAGCTGGACTACTATTGGATGGACAGCGGAGGGACCAAACTGATCTACTCAGTCATGGGCTCGGAGGAGATGCAACAGAGGCTAAAGGCGCTGGTATCAGAAAGAAGCATTACCTCATCCATCATACATCCGATGTGCTTTGATGACATCGGAAAGCCAGAAGGTTTTTACAGCCTATTGATTTTTGCAGGATATCTGAATCCTGAGTCCGTAACTCCTGAGCGCAATATCTATAGGCTTTCTATACCCAATCAAGAAGCGAGGTATATCTATCAGAATCGTTTCATAAAATCCGAACCCAGCGCTGAAAATAGGATAGATTGTCGTGTTGCCTAAGGTGCAAAATGTTGTCGAGGTGTCGTAAGCGACTTGATCAGCCTCTCGTGGTGATGAGTGGACTCGAACCACCGACTCACGGATTTTCAGTCCGATGCTCTACCGACTGAGCTACATCACCTACACTATATACAAACAGACTAGAACAAACCTAAAAAATTAACCGTAATACAACAACTTAATAACCTTTATGCACATCCCTTTCGAAAAACTATCTGACCAATCCCACATCTGGATCTATGCATCCCAACGCCCCATACACCCCCAACAACAAGCCCATATCCTACAACTGGCCCAAACCTTCACGGACACTTGGACATCTCACGGTCAACCCCTAACAGGTAGCGCCACCCTCCTGCATAACCACTTCCTCATTCTAGCTGCAGAAAACACAGGCCAACCCCTCAGCTGCTGCCGAGAAGATAGCATCATCACCCTCATGCATCAAATTAAAGGCACACTAGACATCGACCTGATGAATAGAACTCACGTAACCCTTGCTAAAGAGGATCATATCTGGACACTCCCTATCCAGGCAGCGCGGGCACAAATAAGAAACAAAACCCTACCCGCAAGCACTCACATATTTGATAATACCATCAGCTATAAAGGAAATCTCGTAGATAAATGGAAAATACCTGTAGAAGCGTCTTGGCTCTGTAGATGATCATGCCTCTTCTAAATCCTGTAATCCCGTAACCCCGCCCGAAAGAATAAATTTCAAAACCTCCGTGCTCGAAATGGCCAGAGGCGTGACTGCCTGCCTGGGGATAAGATATAAATTGCCCGAAAAGTTGTAAGAATGTGGTAGATACACAGCAACACTGCCCGGAAGGTGTAACCCATCTAACGCATGCTGGGTCACAAACCCTAACCGCCTTATTTCTTCCTGCTGGTTTACTACCACCAACACGGGTTGGTCAAACTTCTTTTTGTTACCTACAAAAGCCGCTGTAAACTCCTTGAGCCACGTATATAACGTGCTGATGAGCGGAATTCGATTGACCAAGCTTTCCACCAAGTCCAAAAGTGACTTGACCAGTAAATTCGAACCTAGATAGCCAAAAAATGTGATCGTGACCAGCAGAATCGCTATCCCTAACCCGGGAATATTAAGCTTGATAATCCGGTCTATCCAGTTGAGCGCTAGGGAAATGATGTAACCCGTGAGCGCAAAGGGGACCACTAGCAGAAGACCTCGTAAGAAATAGGCTAAGAGATTGTTTAAGAGCGGTTTATTAAACTTCATGAGATACTAAGAACCAGATATAGTACGGTGATAGCCATGCACTAGCGACATCAAAGAGGCAACTCTCACCTATTTTTTAGCAAACCCAGCCGAAAATACAGCAATGACCAAATTTAAAATGATACCCGGTATCAAGATCGTCAAGGCAATACTGAGCGCAAAGCCGACCGGTGTCAGGGACGACATTAGCGCCGGTATGATAGCCTCTGCCCTCGAGGAATCTACGTGGCTCTGTTGTAACGTAGACTTCATGTGCTCCATAGTATGGCTGACCAGGAGCGGATCTACAAACTTAGCTATGCAGTAACTTAACGAGGCAATGGTACCTGCCGTAATTCCTACAATAATGAGACCTACCTGCACAGCTTCCCGATAACGCAGGCGCCCCTCACAGGCACGTTTGTAGTAATAATGCCCCGAATAGATGCCCAGCCCGAATATCACATGCCCTAGATTACTACTCCCCACATACTTGAGCAGCCCCATCGATAGCATGAGCCCATAAGTCATAATGAGAAGTAGGGTGATGATACTACTGCGAATGCCTATGGACCACACAGATACCTCCTACAAATGGATAGCTTCTTGGTAAGCATCAGCCACGGCTTCTACAATGGACTCAGACAGGGTAGGGTGTGGATGTACAGATCGCATTATTTCCTGTGCTGTCGTCTCTAACTTCCTAGCTACTGATACCTCTGAAATCAACTCGGTGACATGCGCACCTATCATATGCGCACCTAACCATTCACCATGCTGCGCATCAAAGATAACTTTCACAAAACCATCTTTAGCACCTACCGCACAAGCTTTGCCAGAAGCTGAAAAAGGGAACTTGCCCACTTTGACCGTGTAACCCGCAGCCTGTGCAGCTTGCGTAGTGTACCCTATAGAGGCCACTTCAGGCTGACAATACACACAGCTGGGTATATTTAAGTAATCCAGCGGCTCAGGCTGTAGCCCCGCTATTTTTTCCACACAGATCGTACCCTCAGCAGAGGCTACATGCGCCAAGGCCGGTCCTTGGATCATATCTCCAATCGCATATAGGTTAGGCACATGCGTACGGTAAAATTCATCTACCACTACCCTACCCGCTTGGGTAGCTCCTCCCAGGCCCTCCAACCCTAACCCTTCTATGTTGGGTGCAACGCCTACAGCTACCAGGACCTTATCTGCACTCAGCTGCTCTTCGCGGCCTTGTATCGAGGCCCGCACTATACCTCCAGGCTGGATGTCTAGTACTTCTGTAGAAGTGTAGATCGACATACCTGTTTTTTTAAAAGATTGAGCTAGCTTTTCGGATATATCAGCTTCTTCTAGCGGAAGCAATTGTGGCTGCGACTCAACTAGGATCACTTGCGTACCTATGCTGTTATAAAAGTAGGCAAACTCTACACCAATATAGCCTGCCCCCACAATAATCATAGATCGGGGTTGTTGATCCAGCGACATAGCTTCTCTGTAGCCGATCACTTGCCGATGATCGACATTCAGGTTAGGTAAGGGTCGATGTCGGCTCCCAGTAGCTAGCAGGATATGCTCGGCGCGATAGGATGTAGTGGTACCATTCTGTTGTACGGATACAGTTTTGTTATCATGCAGCTTCCCGACACCGTATAGAGTGGTAATGTTATGCTTTTTGAAGAGGAATTGGATGCCTTTATTCATGTCATGTGCTACGGCTCGGCTGCGCTGTATCATGCCTGGAAAGTCTACAGTAGCTTCTTTGACCTGAATTCCGTAATGGGCGGCTTCTTGGATGTAGTTAAAAACTTGTGCGCTTTTGAGTAAGGCTTTAGTGGGTATACAGCCCCAATTGAGGCAAACGCCTCCCAGAGCTTCGCGTTCTACGACAGCTACACGCATTCCCAGTTGGGCAGCACGGATAGCAGCTACATAGCCGCCGGGTCCACTGCCTATGATAATGAGATCGTAGGTGGAGGTCACGGGGTTAGCCAAAGGGGTTTGACTGTGGAGAGATAGTGGTAGGGAAGGGCATGTGAGTGGTATTGTCTGGCGTTTCTCTACAGGTTTCAATCTCTAGACACTGTATATCGTTAGGTGCTATCTGGTCAGCGGGAACATGCTTTTCGTAATTAGTGCAACCAAGTAGGCTGAGCCACAGAGGCCATTGTAGGATTACAAGATGTAGAGAGCTCTTCATTGCGATTTGCTGGGTTATACAAAGATAGTGAACCCTTTCTATCACCCATGTAGTAAGTGTCTACTCGTCGAAAGGTGTCACATAATTTATTTTTCCTACGAGTAAGAGGGATATCTTGACGATGTGTAGAGGTTCTCATTTTTACGAAATCGTAGGCATAATTTATCGAGTTCACAGCTTTTACGATACTTTCCCCTGCGGGGGGGCTTCGTTACTTTTTTCCTATGATGAAAAAAGTAACCAAAAAAATCACCCGCGATTGTCAGATTTGGCTAAA
>JBCBRR010000034.1:0-11515 GCA_039819605.1 Bacteroidota bacterium
GGGGGCTCAGGTAACAGGACCGCGAGGGTGCTGCAAACACATGAGCGCAATCGATATGAAAAGGTGATCGTAGCGCCTGATGCTGTTTGATAACCGTGGCTTCAGTCTGCAGCACCCTATCCCGCATTATTTCGACGCTAACTTCCTCAGTTGACCTATCTCATCAGACCTCAAACAACGCCACTCCCCTCTCCCTAACCCCTTCTTAGTCAACCTCGCATAACCTACTCGATCCAACTTGACAACCTGATAACCCAATTGCTCAAACAATCTCCGGATAACCCGATACCTGCCCATATGGATCCCTATACGTATAGTACCACCCGTCGTACCTACAGGAACTACGGTGTCTACCTGACAAATGCCATCCGATAACATCACCCCAGCTGATAAAGACGCCAAATCTGAGGAAGTGAGCGGCTTGTCTAGGCTTACCTCATAGGTCTTGCTGATTTGGGAAGCAGGGTGTGCTAGCTTGTGCGCTAGCTCCCCATCGTTGGTAAGTAACAAGAGCCCTGTGGTATGCCGGTCAAGCCTACCTACTGGGTAAATCCGATAGGGCGAAGCATGCCTAACCACGTCTATAACAGTTCGCCTGCCCCGCGGATCGTGAAGAGCCGTTATGCAATCTTTCGGCTTGTTGAGTAAGATGTAAGCAGCAGCCTCAGCCTGTACAATCTGGCCACGGTACCTGACAACATCTGTACCACCGACCCGATACCCTAGCTCCGTTACCTGTCGATTGTTGACCGTGATTTGCCCCTGTTGGATAAGTACATCTGCTGTTCTTCGGGCACAAATCCCCGCATGGCTCAGGTACTTATTGAGCCGTATGGGAGCGGGTGATTTCATGGCACAAGCCCCCAGTCTAATACCTGGGAAGAGCACTTAGACATCCTAGCAGGGATAAAGTGTGTACGGCAGCCCTCAGCACATACCACTCGCATTGATCTCTTTGGTGCGCTTGGCCTCTACGGAATGCCGAGAGTGCGGCACGGCTTTGAGCCTGGCTTTGTCAATCAGCTTGCCCGTAACGGTACAAAGACCGTACGTGCCATTTTTGATCCTGATGAGTGCATTTTCTAGATGGACAATATACTTGCGTTGCCTATCTAGCAGCATGCTCAAGTGCTCCTTTTCCAGTGTATCCGGAACTTCCTCGAGCAGCTTCATGCTTTTTTCTACACTGTTCTCATTTTCCCTACTTAAGGCGCCTTGTATGAAGACCAGCTCCTTATTGGCTAGATCTAGCCTTTTCAGGATAAGCTGCTCAAACTCGTGTAACTCCTCAGCAGAGTACCTAGACGGATTGTATTTCTGCATATGTCTCTGTATCTGTATAAAATAAAAAGTAGACCCTATCGATCTTCGCAGATAAATAGATAAAGGAGTTATCGATAGGTTGTGTAGGCAACCCCGATAAGTAAAGTATAAAATGTTAAAAAGTCAAGAACATACGGCGGAGCTAGGCCGTCGCATCATTGTCTTCTTCTAGGAAAGGATCAGCCACATCAGCAATGATGCGTCCGCAATGTGGGCAGGTAACAATTACATTCTTTTCTCGGACTTCGGCTTCCATTTGTGGGTACACAACGGTAAAGCAACCACTGCAAGCACTTTTCCGAATGATAGATATGGCGAGGGATTGCCTGACGTTCCTTCTGACGGTCTCATAGAGTTGTAGTAAAGACGCGTCAAAACTATGGATAATGCGCTCCCGCTTTTGGTGTAGGTCGTTCTCCGTATCTACGGTGCCTTCTATGACAGATTTGAGCTCTTGTTGTTTTTCTTCGAGGTTTTTCTCGCTTTTGGTCAATAAGACCTTGCGATCTTCAATCTCGGCCTTTTTCTTCTCTATCTGCTCGTAATAGGCTTTGATGTTCTTCTCTGACAGCTGGATATCTAGCTTGTGTAGCTCCAACTCTTTCGTGACGGCATCGTACTCGCGGCTGTTGCGTATGTTCATCTGATGCTCTTCGTAGCGCTTGATCATCTTCTCGCTGTCTTTGATCTTGATGCGCTGCATCTTGATGTTATCTTCTAGGTCAACTAGGATTTCTTCGTCTTTTTTCAGCTTGGCTTGTATCTCAGCTAAGGAGTCCTCGAGATATTTGACTTCTTCGGGCAGATCGCCCCGTACCTTAGCAATATCTGCTAACGATTTGTCAACGTGATTGAGGTTCAGTAAGTTGGATAGCTTCTGGGAAATGGTCTGGGTCATATGAGCAGACTTAGGCGTAATATACCGGATTAGTAACGGTTTGACATTTTGTCAAGACAATACTAACAAATTTTTCGGATAATAGGTGATAGAGCAAATCAATGGTGGCTACTTCGCTCTCGTAGTGACCGATATCTACCAATAACAGCCGGTCATCGGCCTCGAAAAAATCATGGTATTTCACGTCCGCAGTTATCAGTGCATCGGCTTGTTGTAGCAAGGCTACAGGCAGGAGGGTGCTTCCAGAGCCTCCACAGACAGCTACCCGCTGAATAGGGCGCTGTATGGGCCGGGAGTGGCGCAGATAAGGGACGTGCATACAGGTTTTGATATGCTGCAGAAAAGCAGGGGTGGCTAGCGGCTGGGGAAGCATACCTACCATACCCAATCCTATGTCGGAACAGGTATTTTCGAGCTTTTGGATATCATAGGCCACTTCTTCATAGGGGTGGGCCTGTTGCAGGGCCTGTATGATGGCAGTCGACCGGTGTGAGGGGAAGGTCACTTCTACCCGATGCTCCTGCACGGTCTCTGGCTGCCCAGGCGCTCCTAGGTATGGGCGGGCATCTAGACTGGGTTTGAATGAACCGGTACCGGTACTCACAAAGCTGCAGTGTGTGTAGTTGCCTAGCTGGCCTGCCCCAGCTTCGTGCAGGGCCTCTGTAACTTTTTTAAGCGCTGATGGCGGCACAAAGGTGGTCAGCTTCAGGCGCATGCCGGCTTTAGGCGATAAGATGGTGGGTGCGTGTAACCCCAGTAGATGGGCCAGACGCTTGTTGACCCCCTGGGCTACATTGTCCAGGTTGGTATGTATGACATAAATGGCTATGTTGTTATGAATGGCGCGTATGAGACATCGTTCTACACGGTTATGGACACTCAACTGCCGGATGGGTTTAAAAATCAGGGGATGATGGGCGATGATTAGCTGGCAGTTGCCTGCTTTTGCTTCTTCCAGGATGTCGTCTGTTACATCTAAGCAAATCAGCAGCTTATCTACAGGCGTTTCTGGATCACCAACTACCAGGCCCGCATTGTCATAGCTTTCTTGATAGGCCAGTGGGGCTACTTGTTCTAAAGTGCTGATAATGTCTCGGATGCGAACCATTTTACAGACGTTGATACCACTCCAATACCGCTTTCATTACTGGATCACTTGCCTAAGGCCCCACAGAATAGGCCTGTGGCTATGCAGTGCGTTGTATGGCTTGGGCATGCGCTTCCGTAATGGCTTGTATGCACGCGGTATCTGGAATGTATATGTGGCGGATAGAAAGGTGATCTGTGTGGGTAATTTGGTGGTAGGGGGTAGCGGCAAAACGCCTTGTGTCATGTATTTAACGCAACTGTTACAGGGGAAATACCGTTTGGCTGTGCTGAGTAGGGGATATAAACGAACGACACGCGGCTTTCGGATAGCGACCCCACAAGATACAGCGCTTACGCTTGGTGACGAGCCTTTACAGATGTACCATCGATTGAATCCTCGAGACAAAACTACGATAGCTGTCGCAGAAAGTCGCGCACAAGGCATACAAAAGCTGATCACCCTGGATCCGGACATCGAGATTATCCTGATGGATGACGGGTTTCAGCACAGGAGCGTAAGGCCCCACCTAAATATCTTACTCACCACCTACCATCGACCCTTTTTTGCCGATCGTGTATGGCCAGCCGGCCGGCTACGCGAGTCCCCGAAAGCTGCCAGGCGCGCTGATCTGATTATCGTGACGCAGTGCCCCCAGGACATGCCAGCTCATCTACAGCAAAGGTTTCGACATCATATACATCAATATAGCCAGCTGGATCTGCCGGTCTGCTTTGCAAGCATCCGCTATGAGACGCCTGTGCGCATAAGCACCCAGGGAAACCATACGTTAGGCAAAAACGCCCTACTACTTACAGGCATAGCGGATACGCGCGCCATGGTAAGGCATGTGGAGCAACAGTATCATTGCGTACAACACCTGGCTTTTGCTGACCACCATAGGTTTACAGTGCGAGATATACAGCGGGTGTTATCTATCTTTGATCGTATGCCCTACGCAGATAAATGCATACTCACCACAGAGAAGGACAGGGCACGACTGATCCACCCCACGTTATTGGCCATGCTAAAGTATGTTCCTGTTTTTTATCTACCCATACACATGGTGCTCATAGCGGGTGAAGAAGCCCTGCATAGGTGCATTAGGAAACACATTGGGTAGGAGGCTACATGGGTTTATGGAACGCATGCCATTGGTTATGTTAGCACGTATGTGCATTTTTTGTATTTCACTTGTACTAGCTGGGGCACAAGTGTGGGCCCAGGAGGAGTTGAATTTTGTTGACAATACAGCGCAGGAAATGTACGGCCCCGATACCACGAACTACGTTACGATAGCTGACCTCAAGTACAATCTCTGCAAAAGGAGGCCGTTCACGATCGACATAGCCCGGCTAGATCATTTTACATACCGGCAGCGCACAGGTTATCAATGGCAAGACTTGGGCAATGCGGGTACGGCTACCCGACCTATATACTACGGGCTTCCCAAGCACATCGGGGCCACGTCTGGATTTTACGTGTATGACGTGTACTTCCAAGATATGCAGCAGCTGCGGTATTACGATGCACAATCCCCTTACACACATGCCTATGTAGTGCTGGCTAATTATGGCAGCTACGTATTTGATGGGTGGCACAGCAGGAGCTTCAACCCACATTGGCATTTGGGGGCTAGGTTTCAGACCCTGCTTACTGACAAAGAGTTTATACCGACCAAAGTTCCCGCCGATAGGCAGGTCATTAGCTACCCCTTCACGCTTCTTCTGCACTACAAGAGCCCTGATGCACGTTACCAGCTGCTGACTAGTTTGTACCGCAAGCAGCATCGGGTTAGGGAGACAGGCGGCATTACGGCAGGTGGGTCCAGTAAGGCTTCTGCCGACTGGCTAAAAGCTAAAGCACCCATCAGAAATAACCTAACGCCCCGGGACGAGGTTGAAACTGGTGAGCTACGGTATCAGTACCACCTATACCATCAGTGGGCTTGGAAAGATCCGGTGCAATTCTATCATGAGCTATCGCTGCAGCGACGCACCCACCATTTTACTGCGCAGTGCTTGTCAGCAAGCAGCCGACAGCTCTTAGGTAAGCCTTTGCGTAGTATACAGCTGATCCGGGATAACACCTTTATGCAAACGCTTGGCAATGAAGTGGGTCTAAAGGGAGATATCAGCCGAATTTTCTACCGCTGTTACTACGCGCACCACAGGATTGGCCTAACGTTGCCTCAGGCCACACGAGCTCAGAAACTTCACGAACACTACATGGGGCTGGAGAGTAAAATGCCTATAACAAAGCGACTCGGGCACGTGCACGTACATGGAACCTATTTGTGGGATCGTTTCTATCAGTTTCAGGCAGGTTACCAAAGTAAGTTCCTGGAAGTAGCTTATGAGCAGCTCAAAACCAAACCTTCCTGCCTAGCCATGCAGTATAGCGGCAATCACCATGCCTGGTACAACAGGCACTTCACCCCATCCGTAGCCAAGCAGCTTAGCGGCAGTGTACTCCTGAATACGCCCATGGTATACTTGAAGCCCACTGTGGTTTTGACAAGGGTAGAAAAACCCATATACTTTAGTAAGCTTACGGCAGCTACCGGGGGGTACAATACTATAGCGCCTCGCCAAAGCGATACCTATACAGACATTATGACGCTGGCTACAACAGCGAACCTAACGGTCTGGAGAGACTTTCACGCAGACAATCAGGTAGTCTTGGCCAAGACCCAGGGGCCGGCTGCAGCTGTCTTTAGCATGCCCACTGCCTTAGTCTACACGCGGCTTTACTATGCAACCCAGGCCTATGCGGGTAAATTGGATGTGGAGACGGGGTTCGACGTGCATTGGCATACGCCGTACGCAGCACCGGGCTATGATCCAGCCATTCAGCAGTTTTACCAGCAGACCGATTGCGTCCTAGCGGTCCACCCCATTGTGAATCTATTTTTCAACTTCAGGATCAAGCATTTTTGCGGGTTTATCAAGGTCATTCACCTGAATCAGGGGCTACCGTGGGCTGGCTATTTCGTAACCCCGACGTACCCAGCCCAGTCTAGGTCATTAGATGTAGGGGTCAGTTGGTCTTTCTTTGATTAGTGTTAGGCGACCAGCGCCAGGGCAATGGCAAAATAGATACTCATGCCCGTTATGTCCACAATGGTGGTAATGGCTGGGCTAGCAGCCACAGCGGGATCTCCATTGAAGTAATTGGCGATGAGCGGCAGGGCGGCCCCGATCACCGTAGCCGTAACTACCTGCAAACTAAGCGCCAATCCTATGGCGAAAGCCAACCTATACACACTGTGACAGCCCACGTGGGTGTGTCCAGAGAGGATCATAACCTTGGCGAATGCCAGAAAAAATAGCGAGAAGGCCAATAAGAGTGCGATTTTAGCTTCCTTGAGTATGATACTAAGCCAGTGGCCCAGGGTTACCTGACCAAGCGATAGCGCCCTAATCACCACAGAAGCAGCTTGGCTACCTGCATTACCTCCTGTGTCCGCTATCATGGGCAGATACAACGCGAGCACCGTAATGCGGCCCAAGATAGCCTCATGTTTGTGGATAACCAGGCTAGAGAGTGAACCGGCGATAAATAACCCCACCACCCATGCGATTCGCTTCTGAAAATGCTGAAAGCTAGACGCATCTAGGTAGTCGGTATCTGTCTCTTTAGATACGATCCCCATGAATTTCTCCATGTCTTCCGTTTGTTCTACCCGGAGTACATCCATGGCGTCGTCGTAGCTAACGATACCTACCAGTTGCTTTTCCTCGTTGAGTATCGGTATCGCGATTAGATCGTATTTCTCGATACGTTCGGCCACCTTTTCCTGGTCTTCGTCAACCGTGGCATAGATAAAGTTTTCATGCAGAATGGTCACTACCTGATCTTGCGGGGCGGCCATGATCAGGTCTTTGAGTGAGACGAACCCAATCATGCGCATGGATTTATCTACGACATAGAGGTAGTAGATCATCTTTTTGGAGGGAGAGTCTTCCCTCAGCTTTTTGGTAGCCTGTTTAACGGTCATATCTTCCAACACAGTGGCAAAGTCCGTACTCATGATGCCCCCTGCCGTCTTGGCCGGATAGGCGCTCAGCGCAATCACGTCCTCGCGTATCCGCTTGGTTAGGTAGGGGAATAGGCGGGCTTGCTCTTTATCACCGAGGCGTTGGTAAAAATCAGCCCGGTCGTCAGAAGGCATGTGAGAAAAGATGGCAGCAAAATTCTTCTTACTGGCGAGTTGATACAGGGACAATTGATAGGATCCATCCAGCTCGGCAAATACAGAGCCTTGTAGCGGCTGCGGCAATGGGGTCAATATCTTCAACGCCGTAGCAGGGCTTTGCTTCAATAGGAAATCACTGATCTCAACGGGTGGGGCATGGCTCAGTAACGTTGACAGTTGTTGCTCCTGATGCTGTGCCAACAGCTGGTTCCAGGAGTTGAGGTGGACGATCTCGGTGGTATGGATGTTATCGTTCATATGGCTTTGGGTGGGGATTACCCGACTAAAATTACGGTCATGCACCCTTGTTTAAAAATCTGCAGCAAATCACTAGTGGGGCAACCCATGGCTTTACATATTTTGCAGCAGTTCTTAACCAATACTGCCCCAGTTTTCTTTGTGCTTATAGATAAGATCCAGGTGGCGTTTGATGCTGCTATGTTCAGGCCGGTCCAGGGTCGGATCTTCCCGTATAATTTTCTCTGCAGCTTGCCGAGCGGCCTGTAGGATCTTCACATCCTGGCTCAGTTCTGCGATCTTCAGTTGGGGCATCCCGCTCTGTTGTATCCCCATCAGATCTCCAGGTCCTCGCAACCGTAAATCCTGGTCAGCGATCTTAAAGCCATCGTGCGTATCTAGCATGGTCCGGATACGCTCTCGACTTTTGGGACTCAGTTTATAGTGTGTCATCAAGATACAGTAGGCTTGTTGTGTGCTGCGCCCCACCCTACCCCGCAGCTGATGCAGCTGGGATAGGCCAAAGTATTCCGCATTCTCGATGACCATGACATTGGCATTGGGCACATTGACCCCCACTTCGACAACGGTGGTACTCACCATGATTTTCGTCTGGCCACGGACAAAGCGTTGCATTTCAAAATCTTTATCCGCTGCCTTCATCCGTCCGTGGACAATACTGATGGGGGTGTCAGGGAAGGCCCGGCAGATACTCTCATACCCATCCATCAGGTTTTTATAATCCAGTTTATCAGCTTCCTCAATGAGCGGGTAGATAACATATACCTGCCTACCTGCGGCTATTTCCCTAGACATAAAATGAAATACCCGGAGCCGCTGGGCATCGTAGTAGTGAAAGGTCTTGATGGGTTGCCTACCGGGCGGCATCCCATCGATAACCGATATATCCAGGTCACCGTAAAGGGTCATAGCCAGCGTACGGGGAATGGGTGTCGCGGTCATAATGAGCACATGGGAGGCTTGCGCTTGCTCTTTTTGCCAGAGCTTAGCGCGCTGTGCCACGCCAAACCGGTGTTGCTCATCGATAATGGCGAGGCCTAAGTTTTTGAAGATAACTTGTTCATTAATCAGCGCATGGGTACCCACTAGCATATGCAAGGTACCCGCTGCCAGGTCTTCTAGTGCCTTTTTACGCTCGGCATGTTTGGTAGAGCCCGTAAGGAGTGCCACACGCACATGCATATCGGTAGCCAGTTGTTGTAAGGCCTGATAATGTTGCTCCGAGAGAATCTCTGTAGGGGCCATCAGGGCCACTTGACCGCCACTGCCTAGTACGATCAGCATAGCCAAAAAGGCTACTATGGTTTTACCGCTACCTACATCTCCCTGCAGCAATCGGTTCATTTGCTTACCTGAGCGCAGGTCAGCGTATATTTCTTTAACAACACGTTTTTGGGCCTGGGTCAGTGCAAAAGGCAGTTGTTTTTCATAGAAGCTACGTAGTAGACTGATGTCATTGAATATTTCAGCCGCATGTTTCTCACGATTGATTTGCCGCAACTGCAGCAATTGGAATTGTATGTAGAAGAGTTCTTCAAACTTCAGTTGAAAGCGGGCTCGCTCGAGCAGCGTGGGGTTTTCCGGAAAGTGAATGTTGATTAGTGCCTCTCTTTTGCTGATCATACGGTATTGTTGTTGCAGATAGGAAGGCAGCGAGTCAGCCATCGCGGTAGGCAGCTGAGTTATTAGGTTTTTCTGCAGCCTACGGATACCCCGGCTATCTAGGTAATACTCCTTAAGCCTTTCCGTAGTGTGGTATACGGGGATCACGGCTTGCTGTAGCTGTTCAGGTGTAGCGATAGCCAGTTCAGGATGGACGAGGGCTCTATAACCTCGGTAGATAGTCGGTTTACCGAATACAATGTACAGAACTCCGGGTTTTAGCTGTTTACGTGCCCACTGTATCTTCTGAAACCATATGAGTTTGATTTCGCCCGTATCGTCCTGCAGGGAGGCGATGAGTTTACCCCTATCTACAGAAGGGGATTGGGAGCAACGGATAAAGCCTTTCAGTTGCACAGAGGGCAAGTCGTCTTTCAGTGTAGCTATTGTATGAAACTCAGTACGGTCTTCATAGCGGAAAGGAAAGTGTTGTATCAGGTCGCTGAACGTGCTGATGTCCAGTTCCTCTTGGAGCAGTAGGGCACGGTTAGGGCCTACCCCTTTCAGGAATTCAATTTTGGTTTGGAAGAAAGGGCTAGAGGATACCATCGGTGTTGATGGGTTGGTTATCCAACGAGGTGGGTGGTCAGTGTATATGGGCCAGTATGGTTTCTATAGTACGCACAACAGCTTTCGTCTTCTTCGGATTGAGTGCATCGGCATGAGGTCGTGTAAAGCGTCTTGCGTCATTATCAAAGTACTTTCCAGAGGCTGTCGCGAATTCTTCTGACAGGGTTGCGTGCGTTAAGATTTCAGCACCGATACGTGCATCATGTCCTCCTACACCAAAGGCCTCTTGCACCATTTTGGTACCCAGCATAGATCCGGGGTTAACGGCGACAATGGTTAGATGTTTCTCTTCCAGTGCCATGTAACGGGACCACATCGTGAGGGCCAATTTGCTTTGCGCATAGACCGTAAAGTCTTCAGCGATCCGTTTTCGTCCGATCAGGGCATCCAGATCTACAGGAGATTGGGCTCTGGAGGAGACGTTTATAATCCGGCTGTCGGGTTGCATAAGCGGTATGAATTGTTGGGTTAGGAGATAGGGTGCGATCGTATTGACAGCAAAGCGGATATCTAGACCTTCTCGGGTGACTTTCTTAGGTACCTTACACACACCAGCGTTATTGATAAGTACGTCTATACGGGTATGGTCTACAGACACGGCTTTTGCTAGGGCTTTCACATTAGGCATGTAAGAGAGGTCGGCTGTATAGGTTTCGATCTGTTCGCCATCTATAGAGAGTTCTTGTTTTAGTGCTTGTAGCTTCTCCGGGTCGCGTCCATGCAGTAGTAAGTGACGTTTTTGTGATGTTAGCATTCTGGCCGTTGCTAGACCGATGCCATCAGTCGCTCCCGTGATAAGGATCTTTTGTTTCACTAGTTCCATATTGCCTCCTTTTTTGTTTTCGCTAGTAAGTCTTAGGGGTATGTTGTGTACTTGAATATCAAAGTTGGGTTGAAAATTGTGAGCACGGCGCAGTAAGGCTCTATCAACATCCCAACTAAGCTAATGATAGATATAGATATTATTTAATTTTTAGTTGTTTTTATTATGCTGTGGATTTGTGGGAAAAGTAAAGTGAATTATGGCTCGGGCCATTAGATTGTGGATAAGTTATGTGCAAAACTAAGTTGTCCACAATTTTAGAGGTATTGTGGGGCGGTTGTAGAAAACGAAGAGATGAGGGTATTAAGGGTTTAGGAAGAGTAGGGACTTAGCTTTGGTGTGGTGAAAAATGAAGGAGCGTGCTAGTGTTGGGGTTATCTGACTGCTGGGGTTCGGTACATGCTGCTGTGGATAAGTATTCTGACGGTAGCTCTGGATGATTATGTTGATTACTCGTGTGTATAAAGTTGTTTTTGAAGTTTTATGCACATGGTGTGATGTTGTAGGTGAGCTGCGGGTGTGTATATGGCGTGATTTCTACATGTGTTAACAAGGGAGTGTTGGTTTTTTTGGGGGGAAGTGTGGCTGGTATATCGATATCTAGAGGGTTACATGTTCATATTTCATAGCCATTTCCTTGCCACAAAAAGCTAGACACACTAGCAATGCCCTTTTAACATGACTATGCGTCTTTAA
>JBCBRR010000035.1:0-11445 GCA_039819605.1 Bacteroidota bacterium
CGTTATTCGACGAATAACGCGTCGATACGCCCCGATATTGCTTCATTCTATTGAAAAAACGCTCTATCACGTTCCTACGCTTGTATAACCTCCGGTCACAAGGACGAGCGGTCTTCGAACCTTGATGTGGGGTATCACGTCTATACTACCCATATTCTTTATTTGTTGTACAATCTTGTCGCTGGCATATGCCTTATCTACCAATACATACGAGGCAGTGCTATCTTCCAGCAAGTTAGACGCGTATTGGCTATCAAAGCACTCACATAATACGCCACGGAAGCTTATTTTTGGCCTAAAACCTTGCAAATAATGTCAGCGACTTAGGTTAGGAAATACACCCGATCAACGCCAATTCAACCTGCTTGACTCCACCCTACCGTACATAGTAGGGAAAGTCTACAAAATGGTTATTTTTGTCCAAAATGAACGTATATCTAACGTGTCCAAACCAACGTGTCTATGAAGCCGATCCAAGAAGAATTGCCCTTACTACTACGTCAGCCTCACGATGTCTTTTTCAAGAAAGGCATGGGAGATATGGATGTCGCCCGTAATCTATTGCAAGGACACCTGCCACAGGACATCAAGTCCCTTCTGGACTGGGGCGCTATGCAGTATGTCAACAAGAGCATGGTCAAAGACCGTCTCTCACAACTGCATGCAGACATCGTATGGCGCATGGCTGTACAGAACAGTACAGCGCATGTATATGCGTTAGTAGAGCACCAGAGTAAACCCGATCGGTTATTACCCTTTCGTGTGACACAATACGATGTGGCCCTAATAGAGCAACATCTAGGACAAGGCTACCGGGACTTACCCATTATCACCAATCTTTGCCTCTATGCAGGCAAAAAGACGCCCTATCCATATTCTATTGACCTGCACGACTGCTTTGAAGATCCAGCGCTAGCTAGGGAGTATATGGGTAAGCCTTTCAGGCTCATATTGATAGATCTAAACAATTTTTCAGAGGCTGAGCTAGCAAAGCACGGGACAGCCGACATGCTACAAATTCTATTGAAGCGTGGTATAGAACGTGACTTTCTACCCTGGATCAAAGCGAATCCCGATATGATCTTACGGTTATTTAAGCGATCTTATGGCATTATTGGTGTATATTACATGTTGGGTGTAGAAGAGCACAATGACCCAGAAAAGCTTGTGGAGGCCATTTCATTAATAGTACCAGAGAAGGAGGAAGAAATCATGACAGCAGCACAGAAATTGTGGGACCGAGGTAAGCAGGAAGGCAGACAGGAAAGTAGGCTAGGTATAGCCAAGAAAATGCTCCAGGACAATCTGCCTAGCGAGCAAATTAGTAGATTGACAGGATTAAATCTAGCGCAAATAGATAGGATTGGGGGCGGTTTGTAAGCTTGGGTGCAACCTGAAGATGTAGCTAACGTGTTCATTAATAGTATCAGAGAAGGAGGAAGAAATCATGACAGCAGCACAGAAATTGTGGAACCGAGGTATTCAGGAAGGTGAGCAAAAAGGCGAGGTATTAGGTAGACGTGAAGGTAAGCAGGAAGGTAGACTAGGTATAGCTAGGAAGATGCTCGGAGAAAAGTTACCTAGGGAGCAAATTAGTAGATTGACGGGGTTAAATCTGGCGCAAATAGATAGGATTAAAGGTAGTTTGTAGGTCTGGGAGGTGTTGGGGCGTATTGTGGGTTTGGCAGCGTGCCCTTAAAGTAACTTTGGCCAGCAATCGTAAAGTCGGGATGGCAGGATTTGAACCTGCGACCTCCTGCTCCCAAAGCAGGCGCGATAACCGGGCTACGCTACATCCCGTTGTACGCTACACATACATGACCTAATCAAGCACCGGTAGCCAACGTGTAATACCTGCTAATCTAGTGAGTATATGCCAAGCGCCCAAAGCCGCCCATGTACAGCACACCCCAATGCCTAACCGCCTTCTTACTATCCCCATCATCTGCCTGATCACCTGGCTAACCAGTACCTGCACCCACGATACGATTTATCAAAGTATCATACAGCTGCCTAAACCTATATGGAACGCTACGGAATGTGTAAGTTTCACATTTCAAATACAAGACAACACCCAGGCGTACAACCTGCATGCAATCATCAGCAATACGCCAGATTACCCCTACCAGAACCTGTATGTGACGTACTACCTGACGGATGCTACCCAACAGCTACACAAAAGCGAGCTGGTTAATACGCTACTTTTTGACGCTGAGACGGGGAAGCCAATGGGGAGAGGTTGGCGACAAGTGAAACGCTGTACAAACGCAATCTTAGAGAATTACTACTTCCCCCAGGCAGGGTGGTATACACTACAACTCGTGCAATATATGCGCACAGACGCCCTGAACGGTATACAAGCTGTCGGTATCCAGGTGCAAAAGGCAGCCTAGACGCGCCACCTCACTGCTTGGCATTATTGGAAACCATCAGGTAGTTTTTGGGCTACTCTTTTCATGCTGAGAAAAAAAGTGACAACTCATGAGGAAGTAGCTGAAAAGGCGCTGCACCGCGTATTAGAAAAGTTATCTGGGACAGCCCAGTGGGATTATTTATATTTGTGAGCGGTATCGAGCCAACAATACACAGAAATTACCCGATCTCCCATCCCTTATGTCTAACCTGAAGATCCTCTACGCAGCTAGCGAGATCGCGCCTTTTTCAAAAGCTTCTACTCTAGTAACCGAACAGGTCAGACAACTGATCCTGGCTATGCAAGACAAAGGCATAGACTTGCGCATTCTCGTGCCCAGATTTGACCTCATTAACGAGAGGAAACACAGGTTGCACGAAGTGGTGCGCTTATCTGGTACTAGCGTTATGATGGGACCAGTAATGTACCAGCTGGTGGTCAAAGTAGCCTCTATACCCGGTACACGATGCCAAATATACTTTATGGATCCGGGGACGCCCTTTGGCATAGACACAGCGAGGGAAAATCATGCAGACTATGCCATTACAGATCAGGATGAGCGGCTTATTTTCTTCTGTAAGGCCACACTGGCTACTGTCCGCAACTTAGAATGGTCACCTGATATAGTACACTGCCATGATTGGATGACAAGCCTTATACCCCTATACCTGAAGACAACTTGGCGGCGTGATCGTATCCTCAGGCGGGTAAAAACCATACATACCTTCTACAACAAGGCATTCCCCGGCAAATGGAAAGCAAAGCTGGGTGAGAAAGCCAATATGCTAGGTATCGAAGAGGGTGAAAAACTGAGATCGCTAGCTAGCAATACCTTGGGCGAGCTGATCCAGATGGCTATGCAACACACGGATACGCTTACGAGAGCAGAGGAGCTGGAGGCCAAGCATCCTTTGAAGAGTATGTTGCGGGAAAGGGAGGCTCCGCATATTGTACTCGATACAGCAGGCGTAGAAGCCTACTATAACCTGTATACACGGCTAGCTAAGGTTAGGTAGCAGGCTGGGTAATTTGTCGAAATGCTGCCAACCCTTTCGACAGCCGTTGTATCACTTCCGCTTGGCCTAACAACGCCATACTCTGCATAAGATCTGGCCCACTGCGGGTACCCGTTAAGGCTACTCGTACAATCGGCATCACGTCACTGCTGCGCATACCCCCATCTGCTAATAGATTTTGTAACGTAGCGTGAATAGCGTCGGGCGCAAAATGCGGTAAAGCGCGCAAGACTTCTATCCAAGCAGACAACAGCTCGTAGACAGGGGGGCAGCCTCTGGCATGGATGGTGGCTAGATCGTACGATTCAGGAGCTTGAAAAAAACACTTCCCCTGCTCCCAGAAATCTTGTGGGAAAGCTACCCGATCTTCGATCAGCTCACATACAGCCGCAACCTGCTCGGGCGTATAGGTTAGCTGGTGCGCCTGCAAGGCTGCGGTTAGATAGGCCACACGCTCCTGTTGGGGTTTGCGTTTCAGATGCTGCTGATTGAACCAGCGCGCCTTGTGTATATCCAACCTGACCCCTGCTTTGTGGATATGTGCTATCGAGAAGTGGCTGATGAGCTCTTCACGGCTAAAAATCTCTTGCTGCCCGCCGGATGGACTCCAACCTAGCAGGGCTAAAAAGTTCAATAGCGCTTCAGGTAGATAGCCCGCTTCCCGAAATCCAGGCATATACGCCCCAGTTATGGGATCTTTCCAATCCAAGGGAAAAATGGGTAGCCCCAGGGTTTCTACCTCACGCTTGCTGAGCTTACCCTGCCCCTGTGGGTTCAGTAGCAAAGGCAAGTGTACAAACTGTGGCAGAGCTTGTTCTATTCCCAAGTATTGATACAATAGGATGTGGATAGGGGTTGACGGGAGCCATTCTTCCCCACGGATCACATGCGAGATACCCATGACATGATCGTCGATCACATGCGCTAGGTGATAGGTCGGGATACCGTCCGATTTGACCAACACTTTGTCATCTAGCGTAGCCGCTTGTACCTGAATCCAGCCCCGCACATGATCGTAAAAGCGAATCACACCCTGGTGCGGTACCTTGAGCCGCACTACATGGGGAGCGCCGGCTTGCAATAGCGCTTCGACTTCTTCTTGAGGTAGGGTCAGCGCATTGCGCATAGATTCTCGGGTAACGGCATTGTATTTGGGGGCAGCGACACGGGCAGCCTGCAGTTTGGCGCGCATGGCTTCTAGCTCTTCGGCCGTATCAAAAGCATAGTAGGCGTGCCCAGCAGCTAGCAGCTGGTCTACATACTGAGGGTATATGTGCTTTCTATCGGATTGTCTATAAGGCGCGTTAGGCCCTGCTTGGGGCCCTTCATCCGGTACGATACCTAGCCATTGCAAGGCCTCCTGTATATAAGCTTCGGATCCGGGTACCTGACGAACTTGATCTGTGTCTTCGATACGGAGTATAAAGCGCCCTTGATGCTTTTTCGCTAACAGATAGTTGTACAGCGCCGTGCGAACACCCCCTATGTGCAGGGGACCTGTGGGGCTGGGTGCAAATCGGACACACACGGACCCAGCTGGGGCAGACTCAGGGATTGGGGATTTGCGGGACATGAAGTAAAGATAGGGGATGTCCTGGATTTCTTAGGGCCATGCAGCACAGCCTATCTGAGCATGCTGTACAAGCCTAGACCTGATCTTCTTTTGAAACTACCTCGTCTTTGCATTCCTTTGCTTAGGGGCAAAGCTGTTCACCAACCCAGTACGCCCACACATTGTGCACGAGCTCGCTCACCTGAATAAGTATTTCCTCAAGTATAAGTATCACTATATACTGGGCACCCTATTCGTCACGGGGACCCATGTTTTTTCTATACTACCTGCTCGGCTGTTCGGCCAGCTGCTGGATTTTCTGGAGAAGAGCATTATCCTACCCCAGACTGCTGCTTCAGGCACCTTGCTTACCCCTCCTAACCCAGTGCTGGGCGGATTGCTGACGTACGTAGGGTGCATACTGCTGCTCGCGGCGTGTAAGGCCCTATGTTCTTTTTTACTGCGCCAGACCGTATTGGTCGCGGCGAATAACATGGCGTATGACCTGCGAGATGCCCTGTACAGGCATTACCAAACGCTGCCCCTCAGCTTTTATCGGAGAACCCGCACAGGCGATTTGATGGCCCGCCTTTCAGAAGATGTGAGCCGGGTACAAACCTACGCAGGTATGGGTGTCATGTTTGGCTTAAACGCCCTGACGCTGTTTTTAATGCTCGTGCCTTATATGTTTAGCATCCACGCGAAGCTCACGTTGTGTTCTATACTGCCGGTGCCGTTTTTGGCCGCAGGGGTATACTATGTGAGTCATATACTACATAGGCAGGCTGAAAATATACAAACTCAATTGGCTAAACTCAGCAGCTTTGTGCAAGAAACATTCTCGGGTATCCAGATGATACAAGCTTTTGTCAGGGAATCGGTTTTCGGTAAGCACTTTCAGCAAGCTTGTGAAACGTATAAAACCACCTCCCTACGTTTGACGGCAACACAGGCTTTGTTTTTTCCATTAGCTACAGGGGTAACGGGGCTAGGTGTCATACTGACTGTTTTTGTGGGTAGTAGGGAGGTGCTTAAGGGCACCCTAAGCATAGGCAATATTGCGGAGTTTATCATGTACACACAGCTGATCACTTGGCCAATTATATCGATCAGCTTGGTAACCAGCTTCGCCCAGAGAGCCAGTGCGTCGCAAAAAAGGATTCAGGCTTTCCTACAAGAGAAAAACCCAATCATTTCCCAGCAAGAGCGCATACATACCCTGCAGGGACACATTCGCTTTCAGCAGGTGAGCTTGCGTTATCCAGATTCAGGTGTGCAGGCGCTACACAACGTCTCATTTGATATGCGCGCTGGCAGCTCCTTAGCCATTGTGGGCACCACCGGTGCTGGCAAAAGCACGGTCGCTAACTTACTCACACGTCTGTACGACCCTGATACAGGTCTTATTACCATCGATGACATTCCTATCCAAGACTATGCGATAGCGAACTTTCGCCAGCAGATAGGCTACGTACCGCAAGATGTGTCCCTGTTCCCAGACACTATCCGAAATAATATTATATTTGGCTACGAAGAGGCAGATGAGGCACGAGTCGTGCAGGCCATTCGGGAGGCAGATCTGTACGAAACCATACAAAAGCTGCCCCAAAAAATGGATACGCTACTGGGTGAAAGGGGAGTCACACTTTCTGGGGGGCAAAAGCAACGCATCTCTATAGCTAGGGCGCTCGTTAGGAAGCCACGCATATTGATCATAGACGACAGCTTATCTGCCGTCGATGCTAAGACCCAAGAGCGCATTTTAGCCACCCTCGGGAAGGTTATGGCAGGCCGGACTACACTGATTATCTCACATAGCGTATCCGTAGCCCAGCTCGCGGATCAAATCTTGGTACTAGATAAGGCAACGGTCGCCGAGCGAGGCACACACAAAGCCCTGCTACAGGCCCAAGGCCTTTACTACAAACTCTACAAACGACAGCAGCGTCGGCATGAGGAAACATAGGGATAGGCTGCATAGCCTCTCCTAGCACAGCTGGCCCCATCATCTTTATCGTATAACCTATGCCTGAGAACTCGTCTGACATGGAGCCTATGCATGCCCCTGATCGCATGTCGGCTACCCCTACACAAGACGCGCCGCGCCGCAACTCTCAATCTTTCACGAATAAAGTCAGACAGAAAGGTCTCTCAGGTTTTATCTACGAGCTATTTAGCGTTACCAGAAGTACCTTCGAGTTTGTCTCTATCATTGCCGTGCTGGGGGTGATCAGTTGGCTAGTGGTCCCCTACCCCACGCTGGCTCGGTGGTTTGGATTTATGCTAGCGGGCTATTCGACCATTGCCAATGATAGCATACAGACGCTAGGCACCTTCATAGCTTCCAATGCCAAGCGCAAGTGGTGGTATTTGTGGCTATTCATAGGCTTCATCTTGATAGCTACCATCAGCTACAGCTGGGTAGTGCATGGGGGAGATGTCAGCTATCAGCGGCTCGTGGAAAAGGGATTTGAAGAAGCCCCACAAACCTTCAGCTTTTTACAAATATTTGCCCCCACCATTCTGCTCATACTCACGAAGTTACGTATCCCCGTATCTACCTCGTTCCTATTGCTCAGTGTCTTTACGACAGAGTCAGGCGCGATCTACCAGGTAATTCAAAAAAGCCTGTATGGCTATTCGATCGCTTTTGTCATCGCCCTGTTCTTTTGGTACCCTTTCTCGAAGGCGACGGGCAAGTACTTCAAAACGCGACCCTGGAAAGGGTGGGTAGGTATTCAATGGTGTACGAGTGGGCTGCTTTGGTCTGCCTGGCTCATGCAAGACGCCTCCAACATTGCTATATTTCTGCCGCGTGCACTATGCTTGGCCGAGTTCTTACTATTCACGGGGTTGCTTTTTGGGGGGTTGGGGGTGCTGTTTTACCTAAAGGGCGATAAGATGCAGCAGCTGGTCAACCAAAAGGTCGGGATTACGGATATCCGGGCTGCCACGCTGGTCAGCTTTGTATACATGCTGATTTTGGTATACTTCAAAAACGTAAACCACATACCCATAAGCACTACCTGGGTATTTATAGGCCTGTTGGGGGGTAGGGAAATCGCCATCAGTCTGGCACGCGAGCTCACCGCTAGACCTAAGGCTTTTTCAAAAAGCCTACAGCTAATAGGCAGGGACCTGCTATATGCCCTGGCCGGCCTACTGATATCCATTAGCCTGGCCGTACTGGCTAACCCCGTCATGCAAAAGACCATACAGACCTGGTTGAGGTGTGTATGGTCAGGGTGAACACACACCTGCCTCCTACTACACGCCACCCTACCATGCGGTATTTGCCTCAGGTCCATACGCTGATAAGCTGGGGATTGTTCGCAAGTGCCACGGCAGTTTATACCTATACACTCGAGCCAACAGCCAGCTTCTGGGACTGTAGTGAATACATTGCCAGTGCCTATAAACTGCAAGTCACTCACCCACCAGGCGCTCCCTTATTTCTACTGTTGGCGAGGCTATTTGCGTTGTTAGCAGGTCGCGATACCACCCAAGTAGCTTTCTGGGTCAACATGAGCGCTGCCCTGGCCAGTGCCGGGTCTGTCCTGGTAGTCTCATGGATTATCAGGATGCTGGCCGAGAAACTGGACAAGCGAACCTCCGCGGTACTTCCCCCACGGCGTACGTACACGCCCTATGCCATCTGGGGAGCTAGGCTTGTAGGCGGATGGACCCTGACTTTCTGTAGCACCTTCTGGCTGACGGCCACGGAGGCGGAAACGTATGCCGCTTCCGTGCTGGTGATGTGCCTCATGGTGTGGGCTATGCTCCAGTGGGAGCGCATACATAGCACAACACAGGCATATCGGTGGCTCTTTTTCATAGCTTATCTGCTAGGGCTCAGCCTTGGGCTACGTACTTTTAGTTTGTTAGCCTTGCCCAGTGTATGTCTCATTTTTTACTTCAACAAGACCGACAAACCCACCCCTTTAGGTATCGTAGCCGCTGTATGTATCGGCGGCCTGATGATCCTAGGCATCCAAATGGGTATCGTGATTGGATTGCCTACCTGCGCCTTGTGGCTAGAGCTCTTGTGTGTCAACAAACTAGGAGGGCCCTTGCTGAGTGGTGTACTGCTAGGAGGCACACTACTGATCAGTTTGTGGGTATGTGTCCTTTGGTGTACGCTGCGCAAACAACAGGTACGCCTGCATGCGGGCCTCTTGTGTATCACTTTTGTCTTAATAGGTTACAGCACCTACATGCTGGTACCCATAAGGGCCCATGCGGATTTGCCCATCAACGAAAATGACCCCAGTGACGTAGCCAGTTTCATTGCTTACCTACGCCGAGACCAATACGGACAGCGACCGCTGTTGTATGGGCCGCATTTTGCAGCGCAACCCATTGGGCAACATAAAGACACTCCCGTATATACGCAGACAGGTAATCAGTATGTGTGTGCAGGCCATAGATATACACTGAGCTTCCATGCCAGTGACTATGTATTATTTCCCAGGGTATGGAGCCAGCTAGAGCTACATGTAACAGCCTATCGGCAAGCGTTAGGCTTGCAGCCTTGGCAATCCCCCACGTGGATAGACAATCTGAGATTTCTGTGTAAGCATCAGCTGGGATACTTTTACCTGCGTTATCTACTTTGGAACTTTTCGGGCAGGGCGAGTGACACACCCGGGGCTTCTTGGCTTACACCTTTAGATGCGCTCCGCCACCCCCCCCCTCCTATTGCAAACAGCCCCGGCAGGGCCAACTACCTAGGGCTACCTCTTTTTTTGGGCTGGTTAGGTTTGTTGTGGCAATACAAGCACGATAAGCGGGGTTGGGGTGTGCTTTTGATCCTATTTTTCATGTTGGGGGTAGCCTTGGTACTGTTTCTGAACCCTCCGCCGATCGAGCCCCGCGAACGGGATTATATCTATGTGGGTTCTTTCTTGGCCTACACGATCTGGATAGGCCTAGGCACGCTAGCCGTCATTGACTATGCACAACGGATGATTCCCAGGCCCATACTAGCTGCAGCATTGGGAACGACGCTATGTCTATCCGTGCCCGCCATTATGGCTGCGCAGGGGTGGCAGGCACACAACCGATCGCACCGTTATTTTTCAGTAGATAGTGCCAAGAACCTGTTATCAACGTGTGCTCCCCATGCCATTTTGTTTACAGGGGGGGATAATGATACGTTTCCGCTGTGGTACGTACAAGAGGTGGAAGGTTTTAGGACAGATGTGCGGGTTATTGTACTAACGTATGCCAATACGGACTGGTACATCCGGCAGATGCAGCGCCAGGTACACGAATCGGCACCCATACCTTTTTCTATCCCGCCGACGGAGTATAGGCAATATGGGTTGAATGACTTTTTGCCCTACCTACCACAGCCTGATCTACAGGGCCCTGTAGACATCTCGTCTTACTTACAGCGCATCAGGGAGTCAGATCCTAGGCTACAGATAACGAACGCCTATGCGGCTACCAACACGGCCCCCTCTCAAGTATTTAGCCTCGCTGTAGACAAAGCCGACTTAGGGACACGTGGCGTCGTACCCAAGGCGCTACAGGATAAGTTGGTAGATCAGCTAGTTTGTAGGCTCAAGGGGCATGGTCTTGAGAAAAAGGATTTGTTTGTCTTAGATGTGGTCGCTACGAATAATTGGGAGCGGCCCATTTATTTTAACCATACTTCCTTATACAGTCTGGGCATCGACTTGCGGGCGTATGTCGTTGCTGAAGGTACTGCGTTGCGCATATGGCCAGTCAGGTATAGCACTGAGGAAGCTCAGGTCAATACGGCAGCCATGTACGACCATTTGATGCACCGTTCGTACTGGCGGGGCTTGGATAACCCTGCTGTATACTACGATGACAATTACAGAGGATTGGTAACCAACCATAGGCTCGCTTTTAGCACGTTGGCCAAGGCTTTGCTACAGGCAGGAGCGCTGGAAAAGGCCCGGGAGGTGTTGGATCGTTGTCGGGGGGTTATGCCTGATGCGGTGATTCCGTACGATGCAGCGAATGTGTACATGATAGAGTTGTTTTTCGAGCTGGGCGACCCGCAGAGTGCGTTAGCGCTGGCCAACACCATGGGAGAACGAGCGGAGGAGGTATTGGATTATGCGGTACGGGTAGGTTATGGGTTAGATAGGGAGATGCAGCAGAATTTGATGATTGTACACGAGATAGCGAAGCAGTTGACTCGGAGTGGATGGGTAGAGTTAGGGGATAGGTATTGGGGAGTTTTTTATGAGTGTTGTTTGTAGAAGGGTTGGGTAGTTAGAGTTAGGGTTCTAGCGTTTTATGAGTGTTGTTTGTAGAGGGGTTGGATAGTTAGAGTTAGGGTTCTAGCGTTTTATGAGTGTTGTTTGTAGAGGGGTTGGGTAGTTAGAGTTAGGGTTCTAGCGTTTTATGAGTGTTGTTTGTAGAAGGGTTAGGTAGTTGGGCTTCTATCGTTCTATGAGGCTGCAGTTGTAGTTTGTCAAGTTTGGGTT
>JBCBRR010000036.1:0-1236 GCA_039819605.1 Bacteroidota bacterium
TTCTGGCATGAGTGTTATGAATTGATTCTTAAACTAACACAAAGTAAATCAAAAATGTTAGGAGACACGCCCTAGTACTGAGTCTAGAAGTTTTGTCCCTCCACTATCAATCCAGTACCGATCTAGGGATCCCTCGCTTGATAGGCAACACATGACCGACCAGGAGTTATAGCACACTTGACCCCCAAATGTATAGCCATTGTACCAGTGCTGAATCTTTTCTACCGGTGTAGATATAGGGACTTTATCCAACAACTCGTCTACTTCCTGCTGCGTAAATCCGTATGAGGTTGAAAAACGCTTATCAAGCAAGGTATACTCGCGCATGTTATTCAGGTCAGAGAATAGATTGGATTTGGCAATCCGTAATATCCCTGTCACGAGACTTTGCTCAAGATGTGGATTGCTCTTCAGTGTAGCTCCCAATAAGTTCTGGAATAACTCCAAAATCTTTTGAAACTCTTCCGGTCTGTCTTTACACTTTACGTAAGCGTCATTGATGGGTGCATCATACTCATCGATGAGTACATATACAGGCTTCTTAAAGTGCTTGTAAAGTAGCTTGCCGAGGAAACGTAGGCTATTTTTAATGTCCTCCTCATTGAATTCACCGTCAATATATCGACGTAGTTGCTCCTTCTGTGCTCCTTCCAATGTAGTGCGTACAGATCGGATACAAGGATACAAATAGCTGCCTTCTGTGTACAGGTCTATGATTTGTGTTTTGACCCCCGCTTCTATAGCTTGGTAGGAACTGCCCTTCACATCCTTAAACCCTATACTAATGACCGGGTATTGTCCTTGGTAATCATTGATTAGATCTGGGCATTGCTGAGCTATTTTGAGTGGAAATAGCTGCTTCACTTTGCCTGTCTTAGATCCTATCACGACTTCGCCCCCAACAAACAGCTTGCGATTTAGTGACTGTTCTTGGGGTAGAGGCTTGCCTTGGTCATCAACTTCGATATTTAGGAAGCGCTTTAACATATCCATGTTCAGGCTCTTGCCCCAACGTCGAGGGCGAGTAATCAAGGTCACCTCTTCTTGACTCTCTAAAAATTCCTTGATGAATAGGCTCTTGTCTACAAATACATCACTTTTTAGCAACAGTTTATCAAAACGATTTGAGGCCGTTGCATAACTTAGCATTCACTACCCCAGCTGCCGATTTTGGACGACTTTACCCCACAAATCGGCCTTTTGAACACTATTGGGGCTACATTTTACTGTCTCAGG
>JBCBRR010000036.1:1526-2396 GCA_039819605.1 Bacteroidota bacterium
GTAGCCTTGATTGGATAAGTATGAGGCATTTGAGGCACTTGCATAGCCCTTGTCTGTGTATACACTCGTTCCTCTGGATAGACCTTCTGTAGCCTCTAAGCAAGATTCCAGGTACTTGGTCTCATGAGCTTTGGCTGTGCTGCTCACAACGGAAAGTACTAAGCCTGTTTGCTCATCTGCCGTGTAGTGACGCTTGTAACCGTAGCGCAATTTACTCCCTTTCTTTACCCAGATGGCTTCTTTGTCTCCACCGGAACCAGCAGTCGATTTAACAGCTGCTACTTCTCCATCCGTAGATACTTGCTCTGCCTGGCCTCCTTTGGGCTTACGAGGAGAGTCTGTGATCGAGGCATCAACCAGTACTCCCTTCTTCATCTGCAGACCTCGAGCAGCTATTTGGGCATTAAAAGCTTGTAAGATCAACTCGTAGCCGTTTTTCTCTGTGAGTTCTGTTCTAAATCGAGACAGCACACTGTGATCGGGAACATCATCTTCTAATCTTAGGGAGCAAAAGTTCATGAAGCTAAGCCTATCTTTAACTGCATCTTCTACTTCATAGTCACTTAAGCCATACCAAGTTTGTAAAAGGCTCATTTTGAAGAGTACGAGAGCGGGATAGGCCTTTCTGCCGGTTGTACTCTTGCCTCTTGAATAGTGCTCGTTGAGTAGTTGATCTATTTTATCCCAATCAGTAAATTGATCAATCTTCTGTAGGAAGTGCTTCCTGTTAATTCTCTTCTTCACATATTCCTGTGTAGGTGAAGATTGGCTGTAATCTTTGGTATTCATGATGTAGGCTAACGGTTAGAAGTTAATGGTAGTTAATATAGTATGGAGCCAACCTACGGAATACTAAGGGATTTCACAACA
>JBCBRR010000036.1:8577-9262 GCA_039819605.1 Bacteroidota bacterium
CTCGCGGTCATAAGGACGAACTGTCTTCGAACTTTGATGTGGGGGTATCACGGCTGTACTACCCATATTCTTTATTTGTTGTACAATCTTGTCGCTGGCATACGCCTTATCTGCCAATACATACGCGGCGGTGCTAGCTTCCAGCAAGTTAGACGCGTATTGGCTATCATGGACCTGACCTCCACTTAAAAATAACTTATGTGGGCATCCGTTTTCGTCTACTGAGGCGTGTATCTTGGTACTAAAGCCACCTCTAGAACGGCCCAAGGCTTCATCACCTACAGGAGATGTAGCACCAGCTGCATGTTGATGAGCACGTACAACACTGCTGTCTAGTAGAAGCATTTTGGCCTTCTTATCGCTCTCTTGGGCTAATACGCTTAAAATAGTGTTGAATACTCCGCTTTTACACCATCGAGAGAGTCTTTTGTGGACATTCTTCCAATACCCATATTCTTCAGGTAACTGTCTCCATGGTGTCCCGGTCTTTAAAATGTAGAGGACTGCGTTCAAAAAGAGATAATTATCTTTGGCTGTTACTCCTGGAGAACCCGCTCTCCCAGGTAAAAGATGTTCGATACGTTGAAATTGCTCCCGTGTTAGTATGTATTCTGGCATGAGTGTTATGAATTGATTCTTAAACTAACACAAAGTAAATCAAAAATGTTAGGAGACACGCCCTAGA
>JBCBRR010000036.1:9762-11398 GCA_039819605.1 Bacteroidota bacterium
AAGACTATTTTTAATATCCTCCTCATCGAATGCACCGTCAATATATCGACGTAGTTGCTCCTTCTGTGCTCCTTCCAGTGTAGTGCGTACAGCTCGGATACAAGGATACAAATAGCTGCCTTCTGTGTATAAGTCTATGATTTGTGTTTTGACCCCAGCTTCTATGGCTTGGTAGGAACTACCCTTCACGTCCTTAAACCCTATACTAATGACCGGGTATTTCCCTTGACGCTTCATCAATTTTGAATAGTCAGTGATCTTTAAGGGGTTGAGTAGCTTGGTCTCTTCCTCTTCTAGCTCTACTCTACCACCAACAAAGAGTTTGTGATTTAGTGACTGTTCTTGGGGTAGAGGCTTGCCTTGGTCATCCACTTCGATATTTAGGAAGCGCTTTAACATATCCATGTTCAGGCTCTTGCCCCAACGTCGAGGGCGGGTAATCAAGGTCACCTCTTCTTGACTCTCTAAAAATTCCTTGATGAATAGGCTCTTGTCTACAAATACATCACTTTTCAGCAATAGTTTATCAAAACGATCTGTCCCTGTGCATATCTTGGGCTGTATACTTGAAGAACTTCTACCTGGACCACCTGCTTGGTCCAGAGAAGTAGGGCTAGCTACCTCTTGAGGCTCCTGAGCAGCATCACTCGAACGCAATACTTTAGGAAGCATTGCAGTAGGAAGACTTACAGATAACTCCTGATCCACTTCACCAGACATATCCGGGATGCGTTCTGCCGAGGTCAGTTTGCGCTTACGGGTATGCGGGTTAGCATCTGTATCATGACTATCTGCTGCTTCTACAGATGCCGCAGCCGCCTCTTCAGGAACGTCTACAACATGTGGGCTGTGACAGCTCTGCAGTAACCCACTGAAGAGCAAAATTTGGGCGATGAATCGTTGGATGTATGTATGCATGGTTCTGGGTTTTTGTTAGTTTAGTTCATGCTACCACTACAAGTCTACTTGCTCATATTGCACGGCTACTTTCTTGCCGCAAAAAGCTATACACACCTGTAGAAGCCGCTTTACATGGCTATGCACCTTGACTTGAACATCATATTCCTTACCTACGATCTGGACCATACCTTTCCCAGACAACGTCGCTAATTGATCTGCTTGCTTACACACTTTATACTCAATAATCAGTGCTTGATCACTATGTCCGGCTTTAGGAATCAACACGGTGTCAGGTCTACCCAAGCCGCTCTCGCGCTCACTTTCTATGATGTAATCATGTGACGCGTCGCTCAATAAGCCTAGCATAAATCCATTGTAGAATGCTTCTGAGTGACCAGGTCCGGTTTGATGAAAGCTGGTCGAGCGATCCAATAGCTGCTGTAAGTCTTTTGCAAAAGTTGCTACTTGGCCTGATAGCAGCAGATTGATCAATTGGCGATACCCATATACGTCTACGCTCAGTTTACTAGCAACCCATTTTATCAGACGCTCCTTGTAGATGTGTTGCACTTCATAGTTGGGGATAGACAGCTGATAGGGATAGACTACTATTGCCTGCGGAGCAACGCCTGGTGGAGTTAGATATCCACTAAAGAGTAATAGACTGTATAAAGTCTCAGTCTCGCGAATATCATCAAAACTGATCTGCCTCTTGATGGTTGATCTGAGCGTGCCT
>JBCBRR010000037.1:0-11331 GCA_039819605.1 Bacteroidota bacterium
GACATGGATTTTGGTTGACGATCCGTATACAAGCTTCATCACAGTTTTGGCTAAATTTCAAGAAGAGCGTCGTACAGCCCCCAAAACAGGGGTTGAGGCACCTGCTTACTTAGGGCAAAACACGTGTTTAGGCAAAGATATCTACAGGGGTGCCTTTTCGTACATAGGTGATCACGTACAGCTGGGAGATGGCGTGCAGGTGTATCCACATGTATACATAGGGGATCGGGTCATTATTGGCGCCCACACTGTCATTTACAGTGGAGCTAAAATATATGCCGAAAGCCGTATAGGTCAGCACTGCATCATTCACGCAGGGGCCGTCATCGGGAGTGACGGCTTCGGGTTTGTTGTACAAGCAGATGGCACCTATAAAAAAATACCCCACCTGGGTCAGGTGATTATAGAAGATCATGTAGAAATTGGGGCCAATACCACGATTGATAGGGCTACACTAGGCAAAACGCACATCGCACAGGGTACTAAAATGGACAATCTCGTACAGATAGGCCATAACGTGACAGTTGGTATGCACACCGTGATCGCAGCCCAGACAGGTATAGCCGGCTCTGCACAGCTGGGTAAAGGGTGTAGGATAGGTGGGCAGGTAGGCGTAGCCCCCCACATAACACTGGGCGATAAAACCCAATTGGCTGGGCAGACAGGCGTTACCAAATCTTATAACAAGGGCCACATTACCTTGATGGGCATGCCAGCCTACGAGCACAAACAGTACCTAAAGAGTTATGCTGCATCCAAAAACTTGCCTAAAATTGTGAGACAAGTCCATGAGTTAGCCCAGTATATAGGCGACAAGGACAACCGAGCTGGGCAGTCAGACAGCTGTTAATCCATGGACCCTACATGCTAAAAAGTGCCCAATAGGCCGTTTTATTGCTCAATATGCAGCATACACAGCATACCATTCATCAATCGATAACCCTATCAGGCATCGGTATACACACAGGGCAGCAGGTACGCCTGACACTGCTACCGGCACCTGCTGATCACGGTATCAAGTTTCAGCGGGTGGATGTACCCGATCAGCCCCGGATAGACGCGGTAGCAGAACATGTCATATCGGCTACGCGAAGTACGACACTCGGTGTACGAGGAAGCTTACCAATTAGTACAGTTGAACACCTAATGGCGGCCCTGTACGGTCTCGAAATCGACAACCTACAGGTACAGTTGGATGGACCCGAAGTACCGATCATGGATGGTAGTGCCCAACCTTTTGTACAGGCCCTACAGCAAGTGGGTCTATTAGACCAAAAGACACCTCGGCGTTTTTTTCGGGTGGTAGAGCCGCTTGTCTACAAGCACACCGCAAGTGGCGTAGAGCTCGCCGCCTTTCCAATGGATTGCTACAAGTTGACAGTCATGATTAACTATGACAGATCCGTGCTACAGAATCAATATGCCTTCCTCCACCACTTAGAAAACTTTGCACACGAAATTGCCCCTTGCAGAACCTTTGCTTTTTTGAGCGAACTAGAGGTTTTATACAAACAGGGCCTCATCCAGGGCGGCCAGCTAGACAATGCGGTCATTCTGCCCGATAAGACCCTAGAAGATCAAGAATTAAGCAGATTGGCCGGTTTCTTTAGCAAAAAGGGTGCACAAGTACAACCCCAAGAGCTACTGTATAACCCGAAGCTGCACTACCCTAACGAACCCGCCCGACACAAGTTGTTGGACCTAATAGGCGATTTGGCACTGGTAGGGCGACCCATACAGGCCCACATTATAGCTTATAAACCAGGTCACGCAGCCAACGTGGCCTTTGCTAACAAGCTCAGAAAAGGGATGCTACAGCGAGAGAGCCTAGCTATGCCACAGTGTGATCTGCACGCCCAGCCTGTATTTGACATCAGGGGCATTACAAAAATGTTGCCCCATCGATACCCCTTTCAGCTGATCGACAAAGTCATGCAGATCGATGCACGCACCATAACCGGGGTCAAGAACGTTACTATCAATGAACCTTTCTTTCAAGGTCATTTTCCAGAAAATCCGATTATGCCTGGCGTACTGCAGCTAGAAGCCATGGTACAGACAGGAGGTATTCTCATTTTGCACGGCGTAGAAGACCCCGCCGACTATGCTACTTATTTTCTAGCCATAGATCAGTGCCGCTTTCGGAAACAAGTCGTACCTGGCGATGTACTTGTGATGCAGTGTCAACTCATTGCCAATATCAAGCAGGGCATTGCCAAGATGAAGGGAACCGCTTTTGTCGATAATCAGCTAGTCTGCGAAGCCGTCATGACAGCGCAAATTATCCGAACGAAAGCATGAGCGACGCTATAAACTGCATACACCCCCAAGCCCAGCTACATAAAGACGTTCGAGTAGGCCCCTTTACGGTTATCGAGCGGGATGTGGTTATCGGGGAGGGCACTTGGGTTGGCCCGCACGTCACCATTATGTCAGGCGTCAGGATAGGGCGGCACTGCCAGATTTTTCCAGGTGCTGTCATTGGTGGTATACCGCAAGACTTGAAGTTTCGAGGCGAAGCTACCTACGTGCGGATCGGCGATCATACAACCATCCGCGAAGGCGTGACGATCAACAGGGGGACAAGCGCTTCGTACCAAACTACGGTGGGAGACCAGGTCTTACTGATGGCCTACGTACACGTAGCCCACGATTGTAAGATTGGCCCCGGCTGCATCTTAGCTAACGCAGTCCAACTAGCAGGGCATGTCGAAGTAGGTGCCCATGCCCAATTGGGGGGCAAGGCAGTAGTACGTCAGTTTGTCAAAATCGGCGCATACGCTATGGTGGGGGGTGGATCACTCGTCAGGAAAGATGTACCTCCTTTCATCAAGGTAGCTAGAGAGCCTATTCGGTATTGTGGAGTTAACGTGATTGGGCTCAGAAGGCGCGGCCTTACGGCAGAGCAGATACAAACCATACAGACCATCTATCGATATATCTTCCAGAAGGGCTTACCGCTCCATGAGGCTTTGGCACGTATTCAAGCTGAGATAGCACCGCTGCCCATTGTAGATACTGTGCTGAATTTTATCCGCGAAGCGACGCTGGGCATCGTCAAGAAACCCGCCTTAACATCTGACAAATTCAGTTATTTATCACGGTTCTAAAACAGCCAAGCTCAATTTCTGCAGTTCTTTGGCCAAGCCCATGTGTTGCAGGCGTATAGCCATGGGCACAAAGAAGGTCAAGGTTTCTTCAGCTATGCGCTTTCGCTTACTTAACGAAGGATGCCCTTGCAAGGTCCGCATATTATGGAGCCGATCGGACAGCTTCACCAACCCTACCCGTGGATCTTCAGCACTTAGCAGGCGGTATAGATTCGCGTGCCCTTCCAGCTTGATTCTACGCAGCTTACCGTCCAAGTCGCTAAGTTGAGCTACTAGGAAAGCGATTTTTTCGCCAAAACCAGCCCGAATCTGCTCCAGCGAAAGACCTGTGTCTTCCACACTATCATGTAGCAAAGCGGCTAATACAGCCTCCTGATCTTCGGAATGGTCTAGTACAATCAGTGCGACAGCTAAGGGATGCGTAAAGAAAGGCTCTCCCGACTTACGCTTCGTACCACCATGGTATTTTTTGATCGTATGTACAGCCTGCGAAATAACTGCCATATCTATCTTCGTATCTTTTAGCCGGCTAAAAAACGTCTTCTCCAGCTGGATAGATAGCGGATGATTGATCGCTTCTGGATCTATTTGCGCAGGCACGTTGAGCAGCTCCATGGCTTGCCCCCGCAGTGTACGCACATTGACAGGAATGACGTAGACGAGTGTAGTAGGGTCTACGCTGACATAGCCATAATGGGCATCGATGATACAGGCATTGTCTACAAGCGATAGGTCACCTCGCTTATCTGAGATCCAACTGCTAGACTGCGAAGGCTCGATCATATACATCTCTTGGGTAGCAGGTAGTTCTTTAGCCGTAGTAATCGTCAGCTTGAGTGCTTGCAGTTTGCGCGTGTAATCGGGCATGTAGGATATGTTGTGCCCTAGCACAGCATCTTCCAGCCCAATTTTAATATCACGTACCCCTGGACTATGCTTCTGCAAATAGGTAACACCATTGATCAGCACTTGCTTGAGCTTAGATGCATCAGCGTGGATTTCTTCGACCTGCGTATGCTTCTGAATCAGCAACTGTATTTGGGGCAATAGGTCTTGCGCTCTTAGCACATCGACCACATTTTCAAACAGCGTATCTAAGCTCACCTTATCTATGTCTAACCGCAGATAATCTGTTATGCGATAGATGGCCTGTCTCAAATAAGCGGCTGTAGCTTCGTCGAAGATCGCTACAGCATCGCCCGTAAATTCTTTCAGGAGCTCTTTCTGGTAGTTTAGGGACTCAGCGAGCCGGCTGCTCGTGGCCGACTGTACTTGTTCTAGGTAGTCACGCTGCGTCGTCAGCTTGTGAAAAGAAAACTGTTTCCTTCGCGCAAAGAGTAACCCAATGAGTACGCCAAAGACCAGCTGGTATAGCAGCAAGTAGCGCGTACTAAAATCCAAAGGCAGCTGGAGCCCGCCTAGCAGATATCGATAGTAGGCACAGCCCATGATTAGACCACCAAAACCTATAAAAAGCGCACTCAGCCAATCTACCACTACAAACAGCAAGATGGTGATGATGGCTGCATTAATCAGCCACTCGGTGCTCCCCTTAGTAACCAGGAACATCAAACTGCTCATAAACGGCAAGCAATACAAGATGGTCGCATGCCAATAGACAGGCAGGTAAGGCCGCAGAGCTTGGGGCCACTTTTCCTGCACAATGAGTAGCGAGCATAAAATACCCCCTACCAGCCGCAGCGTAAACATCAGGTCATAAATAGCTGGCGAATCGTGTGACCACATGAAATACGGCAGTACGTAATTGATGACCAGAAAGGTACCGAACAGTTCGTAAGGGGCTTTGTACTGTTCTACCTTAGTCTGCGAATACTGCACGATACGCCGCGGTGTAGGCAGCAGCTGCCGCAAGAACATAGTGAAGCTCCCTCTTTGAGGTTGCCACAATGTAGTGGACTGTTCTTTATGGCTAACGACAGCTAGGCCACCATAGCGCATAATATGTGCCCCCAACAAACTCACGCCATTGGCTACAATACTGATGGGGACAGCTAGGTGGCTATGGCCTTTCGGTAACCCCCACGTGGTGAGGGCAAAAACAACTAGCGTAATCACCGAGGCTATGTAAAAAGTCGACTTATCACATTTAAGGCCCAAAATGCCCACGATAAGCGGGAACATCAGGAGGGGCCCCGTAAATCGCACTGCCGCAAAGCTCAGCCCCAACAGACTCGTAGAGCGCAGCGCTATACCGATGGCACCTATGCCAATGATCAGAATGGTATACTTAGCCCACTTCAGCTCATCAATCGACAGATTATACCGGTCACACAACGGTTTAAAAACATCGTGGGTAAGCAACAATCCAGCCGCATGTAGGTATGAGTCCGCTGTAGACATCACCACGGCCAGTAGGCCCGATATAGCCAGTCCTTTGGCACCTACCGGCAGTAGCTCTTGGATGATGGTAGGCACAATACTTCTGGCCTCTACATGTGGGTAAAGGTGTAAACCAGCCAGACCCAGCAGCGCTATCATCAGGGAGAATGTGGGATCAAATGCTGCTATCACAAAGTATTGCCTGCGTAACTGGTGAGGTTCTTTAGCCATCAATAAGCGTTGGAAAATAGCAGAGCTAGTAATACCTACAGGAAAGATACTCCAAACGAGAAACAAGGTGAGGTAGTAAGAAAATTTTTCATGGCCGAATATTTGGCACTTCTCTGGCGCCAAGCTGGTCAATACCTCTTTGACGCCACCGGCGTGTTTGAGGGCTGTACTGGTAATCAAGGGTAGTACCACAACAAGCACTATAAACTGAAAGACATCCGTAATCGTAACGGACTTAATACCCCCATAGGCTGAGTAAATGGTTAGAATAAGACCACTCACCATAATGCTTGTGCCAGGCTGAATATCCAGAAAAGCTTCGCCAATAATACCGAGCGCCAGCAGCTGCATACCCATCATGCAGGTAGAATAAAGCGTACCCAATATCCCCGTAATAACCCGGCTTGTCTTGCCGTATAAGGCACCCATCACATCCCCCATGGTAATGCAGTCCGTGAAGCGCACAATTTTAGGCGTTATAAAGATCCCTATGAACAGGATCTGAATAATAATCCCTGCAGCAGCCACACTAGAGATAATACCATCAGATAGCATACGAGAGGCTGTATCCAAAACCCGGGAGCCCCCAATATTCGTAGCCAGAAATGTCAGCGTGAGGGTGACAGTGCCATACATTTTGTTAGCAATGGCATATTCCCTGATATCCTTGATCCCGCGTCCAGCATGAATGCCGAGGCCCAGGGTAAAAATCAAGATGCCATATACGATGAGGTAGTCTATACTGAAGTAGTCCATAAAAGCTACAGTTGCCGTAGGATGTCGGGGCCAACATCATAGAACACCCCTCCCTACAATCTATGTTATTCTATATTTTACCTTGTCTTTCGATTTGCACGAGGTGTGAAGAACTCGTGCAGACGCGCAAAACGCTGAGTTATCAGCTTGTTGTGTTTGTCTGCGCACCTGCAAGAAACACACTTTTTGTGAATCTTTGCATGTCCAAGAAGCATGTCCAAGAAAGAGAAACCTCCTCAACAGGACATGGGCAAGCTGGATAGCCTTTGAAAAGATCAAAACAACGCAGAGGAGAATTCAAAAATCATCTGCAGTGCTTATCTTCGTGTTTCTCAACTAAGACCGTACATGCCGTCACAAAAAACAAACCATTATTCTGCAGGTAGTATCCAAGTACTAGAAGGGTTAGAAGCTGTTAGGAAGCGACCCGCCATGTATATTGGAGACATAGGTGCCAAGGGGTTACACCATCTTATATGGGAAGTCGTAGATAATGCCATTGACGAAGCACTAGCCGGTTATTGTACGTGCATTCAAGTGTATATTCATGCGGACAACACCATAACCGTAACGGATAACGGACGGGGCATCCCAGTAGAGATGCACCCCAAGGAAAAAAAGTCAGCCCTAGAAGTGGTCATGACCGTGCTGCATGCAGGAGGTAAGTTTGATAAAGACACCTATCAAGTCTCTGGGGGCTTGCACGGCGTGGGGGTTTCCTGTGTCAACGCCCTATCCACACATCTACAAGCTACGGTACATCGAGAAGGCAAAACATACCAGCAAAGCTATGCCGCAGGAGTCCCCGTACATGGCGTAAAAGAAATAGGTACCACACGGTCGACGGGTACTACCATTCATTTTCAACCCGACTCTTCCATATTTACCACAACGGTATACAACTACAACACCATTGCCGCTAGGCTCCGTGAGCTGGCCTACTTAAATACGGGGTTGCGCCTGGAGATAGCCGATTTTAGGGCATCAGATACTCACGACAGCCCAACGCAAGAAATCTTTTATTCTGAAGGCGGGCTGCAAGAGTTTGTCAACTACCTGGATATGACACGCGAAAAACTTATCCCCACCCCCATAGCCGTGTCTTCTGAAAAGCACAACGTAGTCGTCCAAGCCGCCTTGGGCTACAACACCTCTTTTTCAGAAAATATTGTATCGTACGTCAATAATATCCATACTATAGAAGGGGGGACACACGTAGCCGGCTTTCGGAGAGCCCTGACGCGTACGCTCAAGGCCTACGCAGAGCAGTCGGGTCTGTTGGAGAAAGCCAAAGTAGAGGTAGTAGGTGACGATTTTCGGGAAGGGCTCACGGCAGTCATATCCGTCAAGGTAATGGAGCCTCAATTTGAGGGACAGACTAAGACCAAATTAGGGAATTCCGAAGCCTTAGGGGCCGTCGACACCTGCATCGCAGATACGCTACAGCAATACTTAGAAGAGCACCCGAAAGAAGCCCGGGCCATCCTAGATAAAGTACTTTTAGCAGCCCAGGCCCGCCAGGCAGCCCGCAAAGCCCGGGAAATGGTACAGCGCAAAAATGTACTTACCGGCGGGGGGTTGCCAGGCAAATTGGCTGACTGTACCGACAATGACCCAGCTGTATGTGAGCTTTTCTTGGTAGAGGGGGATTCCGCAGGAGGTACAGCCAAGCAGGGCCGTGACAGAAAATACCAGGCCATCTTGCCACTGCGGGGTAAAATTCTCAATGTCGAGAAAGCCCAAGAGCACAAGATATACGACAATGAGCAGATCAGAAATGTGATCATGGGGCTTGGCATCACTTTTGGCACGGAGGATGACGCTAAGGCGGTTAATTTAGCTAAGCTACGCTACTACAAAATCATCATCATGACGGACGCTGATGTAGATGGGAGCCACATTCGCACACTTATTTTAACCTTCTTTTACAGATACCTACGAGACCTGATAGAGAAGGGCTACCTATATGTGGCACTGCCACCGCTGTATTTAGTAAAAAGGAACACACAGGCGCAATATTGCTGGACAGAAGAAGAACGTATAGCAGCGGTACAAGCCATGGCCCGAAGCGCCAAAACGGAAGCCGTTGACGTACAGCGCTACAAAGGCCTAGGAGAGATGAACGCAGAGCAGCTGTGGCACACCACCATGGACCCGAAAACCCGAAACTTAAAACAGGTTACTTTAGAGTCAGCGGCAGAAGCTGATCATTTATTTTCTGTTCTTATGGGTGATGAGGTAGCGCCCCGCCGAGCTTTCATCGAGCAGCATGCTAAGTATGCACAGCTAGATATCTAAATGAAGCAGGGCGATGGGCTCTGTATGTCGTTTGGGCATCAAATCTTGGGCTATTTCAGTACCCAACTATAGCTTTACAGTCGATGGATATCCTCGCTGTCATTAAAAACCTCCTTAGCACCCCCAAACATATTGTCATCACGGTGCATGCCAGGCCGGATGCAGATGCCCTAGGTGCAGCACTCGGGCTAGCGGCCTTTCTCAGGCAGCAAAAGCATACAGTCAGTGTTATATCACCGACGCCTTACCCCAACTTTTTATCTTGGCTGCCGGGTACGGATGGGGTAATTGTCTACGATCAAGCACGTCCTGGACCTGTGCTACGATCTATCCAGCAAGCAGATATTATCTTCTGTGTCGACTTCTCCCTTTTACAACGCCTGCACGCACTAGGCGAAATAGTCGACAAGGCACAGGCCATCAAGGTCGTTATCGACCATCATCTCGACAAAGTCAATTTTACAGATTTAGTACTTTGCAGCTCGCATGCTGCCGCTGCGGCTGAGCTAGTATATGAGTTAATCAAGGCTTTGGTAGACGAAAATACAAGGTTAGATAAAGAGATAGCCACCTGTCTGTACACGGGCATTATGACCGACACAAGTTCTTTTAAAAACCCCAATACCACCCCACAGACACACCGTATCACAGCTGATTTGATGGAATTTGGGGTAGATGTACCCAAGATTCATCGGCTTATGTACGATAACAATACCTTAAATAGGCTACAATTTATCAGCTTCGCCATTGCAGAGCGTTTGGTTGTGCTGCCTCAGTATCACACGGCTTACTTTGCCATTCGGGCAGCTGACACGCAGCGGTTTAAATTGGTTATGGGTGACACGGAGGGGTTAGTCAACTATACGTTATCCATGCGCGGGATCATATTAGGCACACTTATGAGTGAGAAAGCGGAGGCCATACGGCTTTCTCTACGTTCCATAGGGGATTTCCCGGTGGATGTAATGGCTCGGACGCATTTTGGAGGTGGGGGGCATAAAAATGCTGCGGGGGGAAGCTCTGCACTGTCGTTAGAGGCCACGGTAGCCAAGTTTGAGGGGTGTGTTAGCGCGAGTAAGGAGGCATTGGCAAAGAATTACAAGGTGCATGGAATATGAGAAAGATTGTAACAAGATGCTTTTACATTTGGGGTGAAAGTACCAACCAACGTAACAAGACCATGCATACACATATCAAAAGATTTATAGCTCGAGTTTTGCTCTTGGGTGGATTACTTCAGAGTTGCCATAGCCCACAGGCTGTAGAGGTTTCTAAAGAAGCGACGTCTGCAGCATCTGTAGAAGCAGCGGATAATCATGATACAGACGCCAATCTGCATACTCGTAAGCGAAAGATACCCACAGTAGAGCTCATTCCAGACATATCTGAACCGGTGGATCAGGACGTATATGCAGACGGCTCTTCTACAGCGCTTCCGAAAGCATTAAAGCTGATCGATGCTGGGCAAGAACCTCAAGGGACAGCTAGCCCTACTGCTCTAGGCCAAGTAGGTGATCCAGGTAGAGCTTCTGCGAGCGTACAGCCCGAGATATGTACAGGGACAGATCGCTTTGATAAACTGTTGTTGGAGAGTGACTTGTTTGTAGACAAAAGCCTATTTATCAAGGAATTTTTAGAGCGTGGTAATGAAGTGTCCCTGATCACTCGCCCACGGCGTTGGGGTAAGAGTTTGAACATGGATATGCTAAAGTGCTTTCTAACTATCGAAGTGGATGATCAGGGTATACCTCTATCGCAAGAACAGTCTGTAAATCGCAAACTGTTTGTTGGGGGCGACATCGTGATAAGATCTAGCACAGGTAAAGTGAGACAGCTTCCTGCACTCAAAATAGCGCAGCAATGCCCAGAACTCATCAGCGATTATCAAGGGAAGTACCCTGTCATTAGCATTGGGTTTAAGGACATAGAGGGTAGTTCTTGCCAAGAAATAGAAGAAGGGGTCAGGGATCGAATTGCCGAACTATACAGACAGTATGATTATATAGAGCGCTATCTTCAAGCTTTAGGAACCACACTTGGGGACACACAGCAGGAGAAACTGTGCCGTTACATGAGAGGTAATTTTAGTCAAGTAGAACTAAAAAGCAGCCTCCGCTTCCTGAGCGAACTACTGCACAAATACTTTGGGAAAGAAGTATACATACTCATCGACGAGTATGATGCACCGATCAATAATGCCTATGTGGAGTGCAAGGGCAGACCGGAAGAGTTTAGAAAGGTTGTAAAGCTATTCCAGGGTTTATTGGGAGCTACGCTGAAGAGCAATCCACATCTTAAGAAAGGTCTCATCACGGGGATACTACGGATTGCTAAGTCCAATCTTTTCTCTGGCCTGAATAATTTGCGCGAGTATACCCTGCTCAATAAGCGCTTTAACACCTCTTATGGATTTACGCAGCGGGAAGTAGATGAATTACTTAATAAAATTCCTACGTCTATACCCTCGGACGAGATCCGCAAGTGGTACAATGGCTATACATTCGGAGATCAAGTGGTATATAATCCTTGGTCCATTATGTGCTGTCTCGAAGCTGAAGGAGTATTGGATTGCTATTGGATCGATAGCGGAGGCACA
>JBCBRR010000038.1:0-11268 GCA_039819605.1 Bacteroidota bacterium
CGTAGGAACGTGATAGAGCGTTTTTTCAATAGAATGAAGCAATATCGGGGCGTATCGACACGTTATTCGAAGCGTGCGGCTAATTTTCTAGGCTGTGTACAACTGGTTTCTATCATGATCACCCTAGCAATCTAATGGTTGGGGACACGGCCTAAGAAAAATCCACTTCACCCTCAGCTAGCTGAGGGTTCGCTATGCAGGTAAGCTACACCTCATCATAGATATAGCCCATATTACCCTTTTGAGGCACTTATTGACCATTATTGAAGTTTTAAGGTCTTGATATGGGGTTAATGTGCCCCTGTAGGCTCAATTGTCGAGGTGAATTTTTGTGATAAATGGTCCCGATGGTCCAAATCCGCCACAACCGTACCCCAATCGCCTCTAAAACCCAACAAACCCCTTCACCTGCTCCTCCAACAACTCCACATAACGCCCATTACCCAACACCGTCTCCAACCTCCCATCATGTATCTGCGCCAACGCCGGCTTCAACGGATACACATAAGCCCGTAAATAATTGAGAATATCTGTCAAATGACTCAAAGCTAACAACCCTCCCTGAATACCCTTAGAAACCCCCACCAAGGCACACTTTTTGCCCTTCAACGTCTTGGGTAACACTAACCCATCTAAAAAAGCTTTAAACACCCCCGGAAACGACCCATTGTACTCGGGTATCACAAACACATACTTCTCAGCTTGCTCCATAATACCCCGAAGTTCATTAAACCCCGCATCCTTGCCACTGTTCTCGTACAGCGCACTGGATGTAAAATCAGATGGCAAATCCGTCAACGTAACCACCTTGGTAGGAGCGCCCTGCGCCTGTAATAACTCTGCATAATGATGGCTCACAGCCGTGCTGAGCGCATTCTTCCGGTTCGTACCGGCTACAACGACAATAGGAGATTGCTCCGAATAAGAAGATGACATATCACAATTTCTAGTTTAAACCTACAAAGGTACGCATAAAGCCCCTGGATAACACCTACCCGAGCCTGCCGAAGGCCTTTATGCACGCTCAAAGATAGCCCGTGCATTCGCCGTAGTCGCCGCCGCCACTTCCGCTAAATCTACGCCCTGTAACGTGGCCACCTGCGCCGCAATATCTACCAAATACGCAGGCTCGTTGCGCTGGCCCCTGTGGACCCCCGGCGCTAAGTAAGGACTGTCTGTTTCTAATACGATGTGTTGTAAACCAATCTGGGCTACAGTTTTAGCTAAGGTGGCGTTTTTGAACGTGACTAGGCCCCCTATGCCTACGTAAAATCCAAGCTCTATGACCTGCTGGGCCTCACGTAAATTGCCACTGAAACAGTGTACAATCCCCCGTAAGGTCCCATCTTGATGCCGCTCTAAGAAACGGAGCGTCTGAGAAAAGCTCTTCCGGGTGTGTATCACCACCGGTAGCTGATGTGCCCTCGCCCACATGAGCTGTATGTCAAAGGCCTCTGCCTGCTGCGCCTCGTAGGTTCGATCTCGGTATAAGTCCATGCCGATCTCGCCTATGCCCACAAATTGATGCTTGGTCAGCCAACTCTCTACCTGGTATAACTTTTGTACGAAGTCCTGCTGTATGTGACAAGGATGAATCCCAATCATCGAGGAAAAAAGCGTACTATCCTTCGCCTCCAGCGCCAACATGGGCGCTATGGTGTCTGTATCTATATTTGGTAAATAAATTTTAACTACCTTCGCCCTCTGGCAATTGGCCAACACCTGACTGAGGTCGGTGTCGAATACCGGATCGTAAATGTGAGCGTGTGTGTCTATCCATTCCATATCGCGTTTATTTGGGGCCTAATTCAATGGCCTGCATGCTGTGCACTCGCTTTTGTTGAATTTCGAAAGATAATAGCGTACGAACTTGATGTATCCCATATCGGCCCGCTGCGCCAGGGTTAATATATAATAAGGAATCGTGCTGCGGATCGTAACCTACATGTAAGATATGCGAATGTCCGCATACCAACATATCCAAGTTGTGCTTGGCCAGCATCTGACGTACCGCAGGTGTATAGTGGGGCGGCCTCCCAGCAATGTGCGTAATCAATATACGCATGCCCTCACACCCAAAGAAGTTGTTTTCAACGCACTGCCCACGAATGTCAGGGCCGTCGATGTTCCCGTATACACTCCGCAAAGGTTTGAAATCGGTCAGTTTTTCTAAAACCCCCACATTGCCTATGTCGCCAGCATGCCATATTTCATCACATGTTGCAAAGTGGACAAAGACCCTGTCGTCCAGCCACCCATGTGTGTCAGAAAGTAACCCAATTTTCATAAACTTGACATTCCCCCAAAAATGTAGTACCCTGTAGAATAATTCGGCATATTGCCTAGCCCACTAGGTACTATATGCTATCCTTTTGTAATATTGCCGCGTGGAAAAAATGCATATGGATATAGCCCCTACACCTGCCAGTATGCTCCCTAGTGCCGTTGTTAGCCAACGACTGCTGTCTAGATTTCAATTACTTCACAAATCAACCACGGCTTCTCCGCAATCCCTAAGTGCAGTAATCCTTCAGAAAGCCCTATCGTTCGTTGTGCATGCGTACAACGCCTCGATAATGTGTGATAACCCGTTGACCAGCTCTCTGGATATGGGAACCCCAGAGATTCTGTTGGCTAGCCCCGATTTGCAAACCAGGGCCATTATACATGCTTTGCTCACGGAAGTGATCGTAGCTAACCCCATGACTACCGGTATCCTGGAAAGACAACATAGCTACGAAATCGCCCACCTATTGGCAGCTATACATGAGCTTGCAGATGCCGTTGAGCCCGCAGCTGTAAGCCACATCGTGGATTATAAAACCCTGCTGAGCAAATTTTCTCCCTATAATCTCAGCATCCTGCTGGCAACGCTAGGTAAGCGTTTGATTGGCATACAACAGATACATCAACTGCCGGCTGCACAACAGCGCCAGGTTTTAGATGATATCCCAAGGCTGTATGCGCCGCTGTGCCATAGGCTAGACCTAACCCATATTCAGGCTGTGCTGGAAGATTTGCACCTCAAGTTTACGAATAGAACCGAACATGATGGTATCCTCAGCTACATCCAGCAAAAAAGAGCCACTAAGCCTGGCTTTTTAGCCCACTTTATCGGGCCTATAGCGGCCGGGCTGCGGCGGACGAATTTAGCCTACAGGGTGCAAGGGCGTACCAAGTCCATCGCCTCGATTTACAAAAAAATGATGAGCCAGGATGTGGCCTTGGAAGAAATGCATGACTTGTATGGGGTGCGTATTATTTTCGAAGGGAGTACTGACCACGAACACGCCGACTGCTGGCACCTCTATGAGATGATAACCCGGCATTATACACCTAACCTGCATCGGGTCAGAGATTGGCTTACCTACCCCAAGCCTAGTGGCTATGAAGCCCTCCACGTAACGGTGGTGACCCCAGAAGGGCAGTCTGTAGAAGTACAAATTCGGAGCAAACGCATGGACCATAAGGCCAATTATGGGGGCGCCGCACACTGGCGCTACAAGTCCAACCACGCTGTGGCACGCGAAATGGCAGCCCTGCGTGAATCTTGGATCGAATCCGCTAAAAGATGCCTATCCTACTACCAGAAATACAACGATGCCTCGGTTATCATAGCGACCAATTACCTGTACGTTCAGTAGATATATCGCTACTCCGGGGGCTGATTTTAGGTGGGTTTTCATAATTGTGTGGCTTTTGCAATCTTGCTCACAAAATCATGTACATAATCACTCTAACAGAGATATAATTCCGTATGCATTCGATCATTGATATAGCTATTCTGATTTTCTTTCTCATCGTCAATCTCGTTGTCGGGCTGCGCTATGGCCTCGAGTCAAAAACCATTCGAGATTATGCGCTAGGGGGTAAAAACTTTTCTACCGGGGTCCTGACGGCTACGCTGGTGGCTACGTGGACTTCGGGCAGTGCGCTCTTTATAGACTTGCAAAATACCTACACGCAAGGGCTCTATTACTTACTGGCCATCTCCGGGGCCCCACTGGGTATATGGATTAGTGCCCAGCTGGCTGAGAAGGTAGGGGAGTTTATGAACTACCTCTCCATCGCCGAAGCCATCGGTAGTGTCTACGGGAGGGTCGTGCGCATGCTGACAGCTATGAGTGCCATAGCCAGCAAAATCGGTATCATCGCTGTGCAGTTTAGCGTGATGGCCAAGACTTTCTCGATGCTCTTCGACACCAGCAGTACGTTGGCTACCTTCTTCGCTGCTGGCATCGTCATCATCTACTCTTCGCTAGGGGGTGTCAAGTCGGTTACTTTCACGGATGTGCTCCAGTTCTTCACGTTCGGCACCATCATCCCGATCTTGGCCCTCACCGTGTGGAATGGCATGGAAGACCCGAGCCAGGTCACGAATACCCTCCTGACCCATCCTAATTTTAACCTGCGTCAAGTGGTGGCCGATACCCCCAGATTTATGGGTACGCTCAGCTTGTTTGTCTGCTTTACCTTTCCTACGCTGGTCGCCCCAGAGCTCTTCCAGCGCATCGCCATGGCCCGGGACATCCGGCAGATCAAAGACGCATTCACGTATACGTCGGCTATCTTCTTTCTGATCCTAGCGTTGGGGGCCTGGATAGGGGTTCTGCTACTTACCAATAAGCCTGGTCTGTCAGGGGCTGAGGTTATACCCTATCTGATCAACGAATATGCCTACCCCGTCATGAAGGGGTTGTTGGCAGCTGGCGTCATGGCCATGGCCATGTCAACGGCTGATTCGGCACTGAATGCTACCTCGGTACTCTTTGCCAACGACATCATTGCACCGCTGCGGGGTCAAAAAGAAGGATTGCTGGTCGTAGCCCGCACTTTCTCTTGGTTTATGGGCGGGGCTGCGCTGATTGTGGCGTTGTATAGCCCTGGGCTATTGTATTTGGTCCTCCTGACCAATAGCCTCTATATGCCCATCGCGACCGTACCTTTCTTGCTCGCTATTCTTGGGTTCAGAAGCAGTGCCAGGGCTGTGCTGATGGGCATGTTCTCGGGGGCTGCGACGGTTATTATCTGGAGCTATTGCTACAGCAATAGCAGTAGCATACTGCCGGGTATGGTGGCTAACCTAACGGCCCTAATGGGTACACACTATCTCCTGCGCGAGTCAGGAGGTTGGGTCGCTGTAAAAAAGGCGGAGCTGTCTGCTGTGCGTAGACAACGCATGGCTACTTGGCGATCCCTATTGGCATCCCTCAGCCAGGCGTCGCCGATGGATTACCTGGATAAAATACTACCCAAAAAAGAGCGCTTTTTTCCCCTATTTGGGTTCTATCTATTTGCGGCCACCTATACTTCGCTCTATAACCTGGCCTTGCCCACAGATCCAAGGTACTTGATCATCTACAGAATCGTTCAATATTCTGTGCTCGTCTCGGCCACAGCGCTGGCCACCCAACCCATCTGGCCTCAAATCTTACGTAGTAAGCGCCTGTTGGCTTGGTTCTGGCCGCTGGTCATCTGGTATACCCTCTTCTTTGTAAGTGCTGTGCTGGTGTGCATGGGCAATCTGCAGGCTGAGCAGGTCTTGATCTTTATGCTCAACTTGGTCATGGTGGCTTTGATCTTGCACTGGTTTTTGGCGATAAGCTTAGCGGCTACAGGTATAGCGGCCGCGTTGCTGCTCTTCAAGTGGGGCTTGGGCGTCAACATGGCAGCTGTGATCTCCACGACGATCTCCTTTAAGATTAGCTACGGTATACTGCTCTTCAGCAGCTTTTTGATCGCGCTTTTCAAGCACAAGCAGGGGACAGCGCAATTGGCTAACTTCAATGCGTATTTGTTGCAAAACGAGCAAGATACCCGACAAGAGCTGGTCCAGGCGTTGAACTACCGGGAAGAGCTGCTGCAAGAACTGCGCCCGGACGAGATTGCCATCTTTGATACGACGACCACAGCTTATATCAAGCAAGCTATCCAGCGGGTGAAGAACTACTTGCGGTTGAATGTGACACAGATGCCGATAGAAGAGGTGTTGCGTGCTACGGAGCAGCTTTTGCGGATACAGGGCTTTAAAAACAAGCTGAGTATACAATCGCACACAAAACACCACCTACTGCAGGCCGATATCATCCGGGTGAAAGAGCTGCTGACCAATAGTATCCGCTATGTACAAGCGCATAGTGCCCCAGATGCCCCCATTACGTTACATGTACACGATACATTGCTGGGTCACAAGACAACCCACCTAAAAGACTACACGCGTACCATCGAGGCCTTGTACATAAGTATTACGAATGAGTCCGTGGTGCCGGAGCCTTCCCAAAGTATGTATATGATCGATCCCATTCAGCCACTAACACCGCAAAGTGATGACGAGCTGGTTTTGGCCTATAACGCCCGGATTGTAGACGCCCACTACGGCTATGCAGATATGAAGCAGAAGACTACGCATGTGTATGTGATCCCGGTTGAGCTGGGCAAGATCAAAGGGCAGGTCATGGAGCAGCTACGTAAGCCAATAGCTCCAGGCAGCGCGACCGATACATCAGCATCTGCATAAAGGAGTAGAATATGCCCATTACGTAATCATTCACAACCCCAAAAAATGTACCCCTATGACTAATTCTGTTATCGACATAGCAATTATTGCTGTTTTTTTAGCTATCAATCTTATTGTGGGGTTGCGTCATGGCCTCGAATCCAAGACAATACGCGACTATGCCTTGGGTGGCAAAAATTTCTCCACAGGTGTCTTGACCGCTACCTTGGTCGCCACGGCTGTGTCGGGCAGCTCGCTCTTTGTGGACGTGCAGAATACCTACACCCAAGGGCTGTACTATCTGCTGGCTGTTTTGGGCGCTCCGTTTAGCATATTCCTCAGTGCGCAGCTAATCACACGCATGGGCGAATTTATGGATAACCTCTCCATAGCCTCGGCCATGGGGGATCTGTATGGCACTGCAGTGCGTGTGGTGACGGCTACCAGCAGTGTAGTGGCTAGGGTAGGGTCGGTGGCCTTGCAGTTTAGCGTCATGGCACAAGCCCTTTCGCTATTCTTTAACACCGACAATACGCTGGCTACCTTTTTTGCAGCGGCTATTGTTGTGGTGTACTCTTCTTTGGGGGGTGTGAAGTCTGTAACCTTTACAGATGTGCTCCAATTTTTTACGTTCGGGACCATTATCCCTATCCTGGCGCTCACAGTCTGGAATAGTATAGACGATCCGGCACAAGTGACCCAAACGCTGGTTGCCCATCCGAAGTTCAGTGTTAGCCAAGTGGTTGGCCATACGCCAGAGTTGTTGAGCACACTAGGCCTCTTCCTGATGTTTTCGTCTCCGGCCTTGGTGGAGCCTGATTTCTTTCAGCGTATCTCCATGGCCAAGAATATCGGACAGGCCAAAGCGGCTTTTACCTACACAGCGGGCATGGTATTGTTCATGATATTATTGGGCGCTTGGATTGGGGTGTTGTTGCTCACGGTGAACCCTAACTTATCGGCCGATGAGATTATGCCCTATCTGGTCAACGCCTATTCCTACCCGGTTATGAAAGGACTTTTAGTGGTCGGTGTGATGGCCATGGCCATGTCTACCGCTGATTCGATTCTGAATGTGAGCACTGTCCTGTTTGCCAACGATATTGTAGCACCTTTGTGTGGCCAGAAAGAGGGTCTACTGGTAGTGGCACGTACTTTCTCTTGGATCATGGGCTCTGCGGCCCTGGTCATAGCCTTGTACAGCCCCAATTTGTTACCCCTGATCTTACTGACTAGCAGCCTCTGCATGCCCATTTTTACGGTGCCTTTTCTCCTAACGGTGCTCGGATTTAGAAGCAGCGGTAGGGCTGTGCTGAGCGGCATGTTTGCGGGGGCTGCTACGGTGGCGGTGTGGAGCCTATGCTATAGCAATAGCACAAGTACCTTACCGGGTATGTTCGCGAATTTGGTAGCCCTGTTTGGTACGCATTATCTATTGCGCCAGCCAGGAGGGTGGGTAGGTGTCAAAAGAATAGGATCACTGGCCGTAGCCCCTACCCAGGGTAAAAAAACCTGGCTGGGATCGCTCCGAAACATCTCTATATTGGACTATTTAGATACGGCCTTACCCAAAAAAAGACGCTTCTTCCCCTTATTTGGCTTTTATCTCTTCGCAGCTACGTACACCTCGCTCTATAACCTAGCCAATCCCATAGCCGACAAGTATCTCACGATCTACCGGATTATTCAATACTCCGTGTTGGTCTGTGCCACAGCCCTAGCTACGCAACCTATCTGGCCCCAAATATTTCGTGGAAAGCGGTTGCTAACTTGGTTCTGGCCATTGGTCATCTGGTATACCTTGTTTTTTGTGAGTGCCGTATTGGTATTCATGGGCAATTTCCAAGCTGAGCAGGTTCTGATCTTTATGCTCAACTTGGTGATGACTGCTTTGACCTTACATGGTTCCCTAGCCGTTATCTTGGCTGCTAGTGGCATCTTGGGGGCCTTATTACTTTTCGATTTTGTACTTGGTGTAGATGTAACTGCTGCCATCTCCACGACCATCTCCTTCAAAATGAGCTATGGTCTACTGCTTTTCAGCAGCTTCTTGATTGCCCTTTTCAAACACAAGCAAACTACAGAACAGTTAGCCAGCTTTAATCAGTACTTGCTACACAACCAGCAGGAGACCCGCAAGGAGTTGGTGCAAGCTCTAAACTATCGGGAAGAGCTCTTACAAGAGCTACGGCCTGATGAGATTGCTGTATTTGACACAACTACGACCGCTTACATCAAGCAAGCCATCTATCGTGTCAAGAACTACTTGCGGTTGAGCGTAACCCACTTGCCTTTGGTAGAGCTAGTCCGTTCGGTTGAAAAATTGCTAAGGTTGCAGGGGCTTCAGAACAAGCTTCATGTACAATATCATGCTAAGCAAAGCATACTGCAGGCAGATATTACCCGCATCCGAGAGCTGCTGGTGAATGCCATACGCTATGTACAAGCGCACAGTGCACCTGATGCACAGATTACCCTACGTATAGATGATACAATACTAGGGCACAAGATCGCCCACCTCAAAGACTATACACGCACTATGGAGGCTTTTTACTTCGTCATCACGAGTGAAAAAGAGGCGATGGGGCCCTCCCAGGGCATATATATGATTAACCCTATTCAGCCGCTGACACCTCAGGATGAAGATGAGTTGGCGTTGGTATACAATGCGCGGATCATAGATGCCCACTATGGCTATGCAGATATGCATCAGCCTACCACGCATGTGTATGTGATCCCGGTTGAGCTACGCAAAATAAGAGGTAAAGTCATGGAGCAGCTCCGCGAGCCCATCGCCTCGACCCCTGTAGATAGCCCGCACGCATTGGCTAGTGAGTTAGAAACTACTTTGCTCAATAAGCTGCAGCAGGCATCGGTAGATATGCACATGATCCACAAAGCGATCGACATTATCAAGCGCTATCATGGAGGTGTCAAGCGCAAATCTGGAGAGCCGTTTTTCACGCATCCCATAGCGGTAGCCCTCATATTGTTCGATTATGCCCAGGACCAGGATACCCTTTTAGCAGCGTTGTTGCACGACAGTGTAGAGGACACACGTCTATCTACTGTAGAGATCAAGGCTATGTTTGGAGAGACTGTCGGCTTTTTGGTAGCTAAGTTGACCGATCTAGAAGACGACATACGCAAAATCAGCTTAGAGCCTCATGAAAATATAGAGCGTTTGATCAACTATGAAGATAAGCGTGTAGCCTTGATCAAATTGGCAGACCGGCTGCACAACATGCGCACCATTGAGGGGCATCCTTCCTTGACAAAACAAAAGATACTGGCCAAAGAGACGATTATGTTTTTCGTACCCATGGCCAAGTATTTAGCGTTAGATCATCTAGCCGAAGAGCTCAATACACTCAGCTTGCGGGTGCTTTCCGGCAAATCAGCTACCGGAGTTTCAGCAGCCCCTCAGCTGAGTGTAGAGGTCTAGCAAGTCAGACTCCAACTGTATAATATAATACGTACGTGCTATGCGAACAGCTTCTTGCTTAAGTTCTGGTCTATCTGCCAGTATTTTCCATCGTTGGTCGGTGATGCGCCACTGCGCGACGTCGTTGGCTTGAAAGAATACACTCGGTAACATGTGGCTACGTGGGTCCATGACTTGACCAGTGAACACGAACAGCTCGGCAAATCGGCGTTTGACCAAGCCAGGTAGCATTCGCTTACCTGCTCTACAGAAGTGTGTAAAGCCTTCTGCTGCTAAAGGTAGGTTATTGGCATTGAAATGTGCCCGCACATCACTACGTTGAAACCATCCGGTCCCCACGTTAAAGCACAATGAGGTCATGGCATCGAATTGTGGCTGTGTCAGGTTGTCTTGCGCAGCTGGGTCCAGGTAGGGGAGGATGTTAGCGCGTGTACAGATATCATCACGGAGTATGAGTTTGCCTTCCTCTTCTGTGATGTAGGTGCGTTCATGCAATGCCGGCATTTCGGTCGAGGTGGGCTGAGTGGGTTGTTCAGCATATTTGACGAGTAAGGCTTGCACCGCTTGCCGAACTTCCTCGAAGTCGTTGCTTTGTAGTAGATGTCCGTAGCCAATGGTTGGAAATCTGCCATCGCTATAGATGGTGGGTACAAAGCCTTCGAACTGCTTGATGAGTGTTACGCCTTGCTGAGAGATAGAACGGACTGCTGTTTTGGGCGCATTGGGTTTTTCGTGTGATTGTGCTTGTGGCACTGCACCGCTGGGCATATCGGATGCCACGGGTAGCTGTTCCTTACTTTCAGTAACGGATGGGCTTTGTGTTGCAGTGGGCTGCTCGCTCTTGGGTTGTGCTGCCGGTGTCTCCACTCCACAACTCTGTAAAAACAGCGATATGCATAGGGCAAAAAGTATATTGCTTGGTTTTTGATGTATAGTTTTCATGATGTAGAAGTTTCGTACTTAGGTTACTACTTGGCGCAAGCGTCGTGCTGGCCTGGTCTCGAGGTACAGGGATAGATTTTGGGCTAATTGCTTGCAACGGCAGTAGCTGGTCTCTTCCTTTTCCCATTAACACCTCGGCATTCTAACCTACGAAATGCTATCGGATTTCACAATATAGAAGGAGAGATGTATCTGGGCTCCTATCGTTCTATGAAGCTGTAGTTGCAGTTTGTCAAGTTCGGGGAGTACGATGCTTTTTCCCCTGCGGGGGGCGGGGGGGCACTTTTTTCCTATGGATAAGGGGGATTATGTATCTGGGCTCCTATCGTTCTATGAAGCTGTAGTTGCAGTTTGTCAAGTTCGGGGAGTACGATGCTTTTTCCCC
>JBCBRR010000039.1:0-11002 GCA_039819605.1 Bacteroidota bacterium
GGTACGCCGGAAGCTAGAGATAGATACATATGCTTACAACAATTTGATGGATCTGTTGGCAACGGGTCAAGTGACTGCTTTTGCGGAGCGCTTGCAGGCTTTTCTGCACAATTCCACGAGCTTTCATCAAACAGGCCCAAGGCGAGCAGAGGTATTCTACGATGGTTTCATGCTGGGTTTATCCAGCACCTTAGCCCAATATTACGGCATAGAAAGCGAACGGGAGAGTGGGTTCGGTAGGGCGGATGCGATACTCATTCCTATGGTAGAACACGGGGACCAGGCGATCATTATGGAGTACAAGGTGGGCCCAGATGTAGCAAGTTTGGCGAAGGTAGCTGAGGAGGGGTTAACACAGATCTCGGCTAAACAGTATAGTACCGTCTTGAAGGCACATAGCCATGTTAAAAGGGCGTTGCAAGTGTGTCTGGCTTTTTGTGGTAAAGAAATGGCCCTGAAGTATGCAGAGGCAACGCTTGCATAGGGGTAAGCAAGTATGCGTAAGTTCGTTCCCTGCTAGGCTGATACCGATAATAAGCCCTCAGACATATACGTGGCGTTCGGCCCGATAAGAAGACCGTACGAGCGGGCCAGCCTCCACATATCGAATCCCTCTTCTCATACCTTCTTCTTTTAAATGCGCAAATTTGTCTGGGTGTACATACTCAGCTATGCGGATATGCTGTTTCGTAGGCTGTAGATATTGACCTAACGTTAATATATCTAACCCATGAGCGACCAAATCGTCCATAGCCTGGTATACTTCTTGGTCAGTTTCTCCTAAGCCTAGCATCATGCCTGATTTGGTTTTCTTACCGTACGCTTTCGTGCGACGAATCTGCTCCAAACTGCGCAAATATTTGGCTTGTGGACGTACGCTTCTGTACAGTCGCGAGACCGTCTCGATATTATGAGACACCACTTCTTGGCCAGCCTCTAGCATCCGATAAAGCGCCTCCCACGTACCCTTGACATCTGGAATAAGAGTCTCTACGGTCGTATTGGGGCAAAGTTTTTTGATGGCCTGTACCGTTTGGTACCATACCTCGGCACCGCGGTCTTTGAGCTCATCCCTGTTGACAGAGGTAATAACTGCATGTTTTATCCCCATGCGCTGTACAGCTTGGGCGACTCGCTGAGGCTCTTGGACATCATACTCAGTAGGCCTTCCCGTAGCTACTGCACAAAAAGCACAGCTGCGTGTACACACATTCCCTAGGATCATAAAGGTGGCCGTGCCTGCCCCCCAACACTCACCCATATTCGGGCAGTTGCCACTGGTACAGATGGTATGGAGCTTATGGGTATCGACAATAGCACGTATGTTGCGATAAGCCTGCCCCGTTGGTAGCTTAACACGTAGCCAGGGGGGCTTGGTAGTACCAGCGGCTTGGTCTGGGTTAGTCGAAGTAGTACCAAGCGCTGGAGTAGGGAAAGATGTGTGGACAGACATAAGGGAAACGTTTGATGGATATGCGAAACTAAGAATAAGGGATTTAGAACCCACAAAAAAGGCCGAAATTTTCCGGCCTTCCCTGTTTATCTATACTAGGATCATCGCTTATTACATGAGCAGGTTGGCAAAGTTGTAACCCATCGATAGCCGAACACTCCAAGCTTTGGTTCCTTGGTCGTCATTTAACTTAAGTAGTTGTGATTTGACAATTCCTTGCTTTTCAAGGGTATCTGTCAGGCTATAGTTAGCCCTGAATTCGAGCAACATACCTAGCGGTGATTCATAGCCAAGACCTAGAACAGCACCGAACCCGAAACGTGCCACTCCCTCTTTGATAGGCACATTACCTGCTTGCTGACCCACGTTGTAATTACCTTTGGTCATCAAAGGGAAGTGAAATTCAGGCCCTACATGTATGTTTATACCTTCGCTCTCGCCGTACTCAGAGGCCATGGGCATAAAGTGGAGGAGGGGTGCCATACTTACTTGGTGAATAGTGAGGCCGCAAAACTGCTTCGCATCTCCTTTCATGCTGAGCTTGCCTCCTGTACCTGCGTACATGACTTCTAGCCCAGCACGCATGTTGCTTTGGAATTTATAGCTTCCAAACATGCCGGCGTGCATGCCCAGCTTTAATAGGCTATTTTGAGCATTGTCTGGGCCAAATAGCTCAGATTTGCCTAGTCCACCTATTTGAGAGTTAACAATACCTGCTTTCAAGCCAAAGCTCCAGGGCATCTCCTGAGCCCTTGCGCTGTTGGCAAGCAGCCCTACAGTCATTACAGACGCTACAATTAGTTTTTTCATGATGTTGTGATTTAGTTTCAGTTTTTATACAATCTGTTAGTTGACAGAGCGAGCTTCTTGATAGAGTGCGCCTGCCATGTGTTTCTAGGCACTAAGATATATATTGAGCTCATGAGATGCAAAATACTTGGTTATGGCGCTAGCTTGAGATGCATGCACAACGTAAAATGCGTAACTTCGCCATGCGTAGCGTCGCTAACATAACATAACAAATACGCCTAAAAATGACACACAAAGCTAGTATATATAGAAATCTAATGCTGGGGTTTTGGTTGCCCCTACATGTATGCATGTGTTATACTACTGTCCATGCCCAGGCACTGGAGGAAGACAACATGTACGCACCAGCTGCGTACGCAAGGGAAGACTCGATTAGGTATCCGCAGAGCATACAGGTTAGACCTTACACAGGATTTGTCATGCCCATAGCTTTGGTGGATAGGGATACTATGTACTACAAGTATACAATGCCCCGTATAACTGGCATGAGTCTAGATTGGGGCATACTGTATGTGAGCCGTTCTATCTGGGAACAACTAGATGTTTATCCCAAAGTGAGTATCAGGCTCAGCTATGGTAGGCTCAACAATCGAGGTAGCATACTCGGATGTCTGCTCTGTGCAGAGCCGAGCTACAATCACTTGGCAACCTTTGCCTGTGTGCCCACACTGGGCGTTGGGGGTGCTTATGTGAAAATACCAGGCTACAAAAGTTATAAACGCTCCCGGTACAGCGCAGTGAATACACCTAGCATAGAGGAGTTCAGGGCAGGCCCTAGCTTGTTCTTAACATGGGGATTTCTGCTCAAGTGGCAGATAACCCCTCATTGGCACATTATTAATGGCTTTAGCTTCGATTGGATCCCGTACACGAGCCAGAAAATACAGCCGACCAGATTGGACAGGAATCTAGTTGTTATCACAGAATTTGTGGGCGCTAGCTATACACCTGAGCCAAGCCTACGCAGCTACAACAGGCTTTCCCAACCCAGTAGAGCCCACACCAAGCTAGCCCTTGTGCAGGGTATACGAAAGGGTCAGTCCAAAACACAGGCATCGCCTAACAAATACTACTATGTGGTAGGTATACATGGGCAGTGGCGCTATCGTTTGGTCAATAACTACGCGCTCACAATAGGCACAGAATGGCTAAGAGATCCGTCTTCCCAAAAAAAGCTGGTTAGGAACGTGCTCGGTAGGAACTTAAAGGTCAGCTTGCTCATGGGTCAGGAGTTCTTATTGGGTAAACTGACATTGGGTCAAACTGTAGGTGCCTATGGCTTGAACGATAGTGCCAGTCATCGGTGGTGGGGTAGATTCTGGGGTAGACTTAGCCTGGATTACCAAGTCAGAGATCATCTACTGATAGGTGTAGGATGGCAAGGCACTATCTTACCTTCATCGCAAGAGCCTACCCTGGTTAGACAAGAAGGGCTCAACCTTAGCGTGGGATACACTTGGTAACCAACCCTGTGTATGCGCACTGGAAGATTCCGTTTTTTAAGATAGCATGTATATTTGAAGGAGACGGCAAGCACAAAAAAATAGGAATAACCGGGCAAAACTATACCAGATATGGCCAATCATCAGTCAGCACAAAAGAGAATCAGAATCAACATGCGTAGGCGCCTACACAATAGGTACCAGCTCAAGTCCTGCAGGACAGCTATCAAGCAGCTAAAGCAAACCAAAGATCAGCAAACCGCTACACCGATCTCACAATCCATATATGCGATGCTAGATAAGCTAGCCAGAAAGCGTGTCATGCACAAAAACCAGGCTGCCCATAAAAAGGCAGTAGTGGCCAAGCACGTCAACAGCCTGCAATAGCGACCAGGAAACGCTTCGCACAGCTACATGCGCATGCTTGCGCTACATGCATGACACGATCATGGAGCATAAGGAACTAATCAATGATGCTTCGGCGACTACACTCAAGATACAGGACTGGGCTAAGGAAGATCGTCCGCGCGAGAAACTGATTCGGAAAGGCCCTAGCACACTAACCGATACAGAGTTGATTGCCATTCTGCTGGGGTCAGGTACCAAGAATCTGAGTGTCGTCAACTTGGCACAGCAGCTACTCAAGCACCATAACTATGATTTAGGCGCGATCGCTAAGCTTTCTATCCAGGAGCTGCAGAAATTCAAAGGCATAGGCGAAGCTAAGGCCATTGCCATTGTGAGTGCTATGGAACTGGGTAGAAGAAGGCAGGTGAAAACACCTGTGCCCAATAAACACAAGATCACAACCTCCAGAGACACCTATCTATTCATGCAGTCTGAATTGGTAGATAAGGTAGTAGAGGAGTTTTGGATCATCTTGCTAACCCGTGGCGGTTTTGTCATCGAGAAGCACCTCGTGAGTAGAGGGGGGACAGCTAGGCTATCTGTAGACCCCAAGGTAATTTTCAAAGTCGCGTTAGACCATCGGGCTGCCAGTATTATTCTGGTGCATAACCACCCCTCCAACAACCCCAAGCCCAGCCAGCTGGATATAGAGCTGACAGAACGGCTCATAGAAGTGGGCAAAAAACTAGGTCTGCCGGTTTTAGATCACCTTATCTTTACAGAAGAGGGCTACTTCAGTTTTAGTGATGAAGACCTACTCTTGTAATCACTAACCACATGCAGACAGTGGGCTGCGTAGGCCAAGAAAGCGCCAAGATCTGTTCAATGCGCATTATGGGGTAGTACTACGACAACGGCCAACCAGTATACTGCTGCATATCTCAACAACAGTCTTATGAAAATATCTTACCAATGGCTCCGGACATATATTCCCATCTCAGAAAGCCCCGAATATATAGCAAATCGACTGACCCAGAGTGGTTTGGAAGTAACAGGTATCGAGACGTTTCCCCCCACGCCCCTACCCACCGACGCTGCTGAACATCGCTATACAGACGAACAGCCAGACACCATTTTTAGCATTGAGCTCACCCCCAATCGCATAGATGCCTGTTCACATTTCGGGGTTGCTAGAGAGTTAGGCGCCATCCTGGATCGCCCAGTAAATCCGTTACCTGTGGTCAAGCCCGTACAACCTGCTGTGCAGATGCCACCTGTGCAAGTACACATAGCAGATACCAAAGCTTGCCCCCGGTATACAGGTGTGGTTATGTCTGGGGTAACGGTGCAAGCGTCACCTAGGTGGCTTCAGGATAGACTGAGATCGCTAGATGTAGGGCCTGTCAACAACGTGGTAGATGTAACTCAATTTGTCATGTACGAGCTGGGCCATCCCTTACACGCTTTTGATTACGATGAGATCCAAGGCAAAAAGATTGATATTGGACCGGCTAAGGCCCACAGTCTATTGCCTACGTTAGATGGAGTAACTCGGAAGCTAACTGGGGCAGAACTCGTAGTCAGTGATCAAGCAGGTGGCATCGCCTTGGCAGGTATATTAGGTGGTTATCGGGGTAGGATTTGCACGCAAACACGTAATGTGTTTTTGGAGAGTGCCTACTTCAGTCCTAGCGCCGTGCGTAAGACAGCCCAGCTGCATGGGTTGCAAACGGCAGCTGCGTTTCGGTACGAAAGAGGTGCCGACCCCAATATGCCCCTTTATGCCTTACAGCGGGCTATGGATCTACTTCAAGAAACGGCAGCAGGTCAAGTAGGGTCTCCGATGATCGATATCTATCCGCAAAAGATACCTACACGTAGCATCCAAGTACGTTACCATCATATCGCCAGGATTGTGGGGGAAGCCATTCCCAAGGCAGCGATCCATACAATATTGCACAACCTAGATATCCGTACATGTGAAGATCAAGCGGACAGCTTCATAGCTAGGGTCCCCCCATACAGGGTAGATGTGACGCGTGAGATAGACGTGATCGAGGAGATACTCAGGATCTACGGATACGATCGGATTAGCGTACCCGATACAGTACAACCAGCCTTTGCTGTGACACCGCAGGTGCCATCTACCTCAGCGCCTGGGCTCGCAAGCGAAGTAGCTGCGCTACTAGCTGCCAAAGGCTGCTACGAGCTATGCACCTCCCCGCTCGTAGCATCTACAGATCTGGCACACAGCCATGTAGCCGATAAAATACATATTGTCAATCCGCTGAGCGAACGCCTAGATGTGATGCGTACAACGTTGCTGGATTCGGGTCTATCCGTCATGGCCCACAACATACGTAGACAGCAGATGGACCTCAAGTTCTTTGAACTGGGCAAAATATATCGCCAAGAGGGGGAAGATTCTATCGAGCAAAATAGGTTAGGCATATGGATCACAGGACATGTAACGCCCCCACACTGGCTAGACAAACCGCGCCTGGTGACCTTTCAAGACCTGCAGGGCATCGTACATGCTATCCTCTCCAGGGTGGGTATTACGGACTGCACACAGCATACGATTGAGGATCATCTGTACGCAAGGGGTATACAGGTAGTGTATCAAGAGGTTGCGTTGGCTACAGTAGGTAGCGTAGCTTCGGAACTATTGGTGCGCTGCGGTATTAAGCAACACGTATTTTTTGCAGACATAAACTGGGATGAAGTGCTTAATAGGCGCGAGCCGGGCGTACAGCACCGGGCCATCAGTAAGTTTCCAGCCGTCAAGCGCGATCTTTCGTTGGTGATTGACCAGCACACTGCTTTTGCGGACATAGCGCAACTGGTCAAGCAGCAAAATGAGGCATTGATCCAGGAGGTTAGCGTATTCGATGTGTATCAAGGAGGTACCTTACCTACAGGCAAAAAGGCCTATGCCCTTACTTTCGTACTCCAAGATGAGCATCAGACGTTAGATGAGGACCGTATTCAGCAGGTGATGACCAAGCTCATGCAATTGTTTACAGAAGAGTTAGGAGCCATCATCAGGCAGTAAATATGCATGCAGCGATTGTATGAGCGGATCGAATATCTAGAACAGCAACTGAGCGCCCTGGTATCCGATTATCAGCAACAGCGTGCCACTGCACAAGAGCTGCATCAAGAGAATGTAAAGCTCAAGCACAAGCTGGCCGCCCAAGTGACGCGCAATACTTCTGTAGCGGAAGTTATCAAGGGGGTGCACTACAATCAACTTGGGGGAGATAGCCAAGGTGATCTGAGGCGCTTGATCGACAGTTGTTTGCAATATATAGACCAGTGTATATCTTTTTTGGAAAGCTGAGGTTAGTATTTCACATTTCTTTCCCTAATTTCACCCAGCATGTAACCAGATAGCCTAGCCCGTTGGCATGTACTCTAAACCTGTTTATGAGCCTATTTTACCCAGATCTGAGGACTGGCCTGTCGTAAAGCTGTTTAAAAAGCGCTCGGCTTTTTTGAGAAAGGTAGTTAACAAGGCCATCCAAGACCTATCCGTCTTACGGCAAGACGCTACAACCTTGCGCCAAGAACTCAGCGAATCACTAGCTTATGAGCAAGATTGTATAAGCGCGAGCTCTTGGAGGGTCGACTTGTCTAATAAGGCTGCTTTTTGGCAACAAGCCATCGAAGCGCTGCGGCATGAGGAAATCGAATTGAATGTCATCTTGCAGCAGATCATGATGTGCTATGCCCAGGAAATAGCAGGGGGGTTTAGCAAGTGGCACTACCAGTTGGCACAGACAACCGCTTCCTACACACTAGATAAGCTATTAACCCGTATAGGGCCTAGATCTTCACGCGACGCATCGCAGATAGCAGACCGACTGCACACACAAATTCAGATTGAAGGGCCTATCCAACACATCAGGCAATTGGCACATCAAGGCACTATTGTCATGGTACCTACACACATCAGCCATTTTGATTCTGTGCTGATCTGGTGGGTTATTCATACCTTGGGGTTACCTCCTTTTATTTACGGGGCCGGCCTCAATTTATTTAACCGCCAATTCTTCGCTTACTTCATGAATAAACTCGGCACGTACAAGGTAGACCGTAGAAAAAAGAACATAGCCTATTTGACCACCTTGAAAGCCTATTCTGTATTGGCCTTGCAAAAGGGCTGCCACAGCCTATTTTACCCAGGCGGCACACGATCCCGGTCAGGGTCATTAGAAAGTAACCTCAAGTTAGGGCTGTTAGGTGCAGCGGTGGAGGCACAGCAAAGCAATTACCAAATGTATGGCCCAAGTGCACAAAAGCTGTTCGTAGTGCCTGTCGTGTTGAGCTACCACTCCGTGCTAGAAGCCCCTCACTTAATCCGTAACCATCTGGCAGAGGAAGGCATACAGATCAAAAAGTACGAGGCGGGCCAGCAGCTCAACACCCCACCCTACAGACTCCTCAGGCTAATCCGCAACTTATCGATCAAAAATGTCAGCGCGGTCGTATCTTTTGGGCAACCTTTGGATGTCCTGGGCCAACCTGTGGATACAGCGGGTCGTACGTACGATGCTACGGGAACCGTGGTAGACACATGTGCTTACTTCCGCAAGTATTATGTGGGGGACGCTATCGATACAGAACAGCTTAGAGAAGACACAAAGCAGCTGGGGAAAGCCATTGTACAATCCTATCGCAAACACCACTGGATACTTGCGAGTCACTGGGTAGCTTTTGTGAGCTTTACCATGTGGCAAAAGCAACATACACACATGCAGTTAGGAGACTTTTGGGGGCTCTCTCCCGAGGTTCTCGCCATTCCCTATACAATATTTGAGCGAATATGTTCACAAGTTAGGGAGGCGCTGATAGCTAAGTGCAGGGCTGGAGAGCTGCAGTTAGACATTCACCTACGAGAAGATGAAGTGGCTGACGCCATTGTACATGGTATAGAACATCTAGGTATACATCATATGCGGCGTCCATTACTCAAAAATCACGAGGGCGATATTATAACACAAGACCTATACACGCTATTTTACTATCACAATAAACTGGTGGGATATGGGCTCGAAGAAGCATGCCAGCTCGCTCAGTAGGCGTTATCGGGGCAGGTAACTTTGGGACTGCTGTAGCTAACTTGCTAGCCCAAAACACCCATGTGCTACTCTACACACATAGCCGGGAGACAGCAGATCGCATACAGCAAACAGGCTTAGCCGCTGGCCAGCCATTGGAAAAGAACATCAGCGTCACTATCGACTTGGGGTACCTAACAGCGCAGTGCATGTTGCTTTTCATTATGGTGCCTTCGCAGGCATTTAGGAAACTGTTAGAAGCCTTGGCTCCTCTACTCCATCCAGATCATATGCTCATACACGGCACGAAAGGATTAGATGTAGCCTGGCCCACAGACGCTACGGTTGGACTAGCTAGGAGACATGTCAAGACCATGAGTGAGCTGATTCGTTCATCAACACCTACTGAGCATATTGGTTGTCTATCGGGCCCGACCTTTGCAAGTCAACTAGCTAAAAAACAACCTACAGGGGCGGTATTAGCGAGTTTATCCGAAGCGGTTATTCAGCAAGGGCATCAGTGGCTACAGGGGGATTATTTTCATGTATATCCGCGTACGGATTTATTAGGGGTGGAGTTGTGTGGGGTTTTAAAGAACAGCATTTCTTTGAGCATAGGTTGTTTGGAGGGGATAGGCTATGACAGTGCAAATACGAAAGCGTTGTTGCTTACGCAGGGGCTAGTAGAGATGACATGTATTGGGAAGTGCATGGGTGCCGATGTAAGATCTTTTATGGGGCTGGCAGGCATAGGTGATTTAGTGGCTACATGTACAGGGCCCATCAGTAGAAATTACCTAGCGGGCTATCTGTTAGCGCAAGGAACGAGACCGAAGCAGCTGTTAGCTGACGCAGCCATTACGGTAGAGGGTATTCAGACAGTTAAAACTATCTACAATTTAGCGATGCATTATCAGTTACGGGCGCCCATCACGAAGATGATGTACAAGGTGCTTTTTGAGGAATATGATGTGCAGGAGGCTATGCAGCAGCTGCTAAGCTATCCCATGCATTTGCACGTAGAAGTTTGAGCGGGGGTCAGGGCAGTACGGGTATGCTGTGGGTAATAGCTCCAGCTTAAGCGTACTTGGGTGATCCCGCAGCTTAGAAGAAAGGAGGATATTTGGATAACAACAGCTTGAACATAAGTACAGGGGATTTTACACGCTTGGTAGCCGAAGAGGTTTTTGTCGACAAGACCCTTCTGATCAAAGACATCCTCAGTAATGGAGCTGAAGCCTTGCTCATCACACGACCCAGAAGGTGGGGCAAGACGCTCAATATGAGTATGCTCTATCATTTCCTTCGCTTCGAGGTCCGAGAAAACGCGACCACGCATGAGTTCGAGAAGGTAAGCCCCCATCAGGGCCTATTTGACAACCTCAAGATTGGGAAGGCACACCCTGAGCTCATCACCCGGCATCAGGGCAAGTGGCCCGTAATCTCCCTGACCTTTAAGGATGTGGTAGGCGACGATGTACAGACTATCGAGCAAAATTTTAAAGATGTGTTCCAGGGGCTTTACAAGCGACATGCGTACTTGATCGCTTGGCTGAACTCGCCAGAAAAGAAAGAAAATGCTATTGCTGAAGCTGAGTATTTCTCTGATGTACGTAGAGGTAAAGTAAACTTAGCCATGCTTCAAAAAGCTCTGTATCTGTTATCAGAGCTCCTCTATGAATATCACGGCCAGCGGGTCTTTGTTCTACTCGATGAGTACGACGCTCCGCTCAACAACACTTTCTTTGAGCCCACACTTTACAAGAAAGTACTCAGCTTTATGCGAGGTCTCTTGGGCAAGTGCTTCAAGGATAACCCTTGTCTCGAAAAAGGAATCATGACAGGAATCCTCAGGATAGCCAAGGCCGACCTGTTTTCAGGGATTA
>JBCBRR010000040.1:0-10885 GCA_039819605.1 Bacteroidota bacterium
CATTAATGCGTACCGTACACTTTTTAGCCAAAGGAGGTTGGGTCATGGTACCCATTAATGTCAAATGATTGGCTGTTTCTGCACGTAGCTCCTAGGCGTTATCAGCTCAAGTATATCTGTCTAGCGCGGGGTTTAATATCTAACGATCCATGCGGTTGCGCCATATAGCGATTGTAGGTCCTCCCATTTTTCGTGCAAGGCCTCGTAGCTACCACTTTCTTCAACCCCGACATAAAAAAAATGTTTCCCTTGCTGCGGATATAAGATGGACACATCTATCCCTTGTGTGCTCAGCTGTTGGGCATGATCCATAGCTAGGTCTACGTCGATGTAGCTACCTACCACTACATAGTAGTGCTGTTGTGGGGCATGCACCTTGCTGATCAGACCGGGGGTATCCAACAGCGTATATCGGGTAGTAGGGTCACTAGCTGAGGCCTGTACAGGGTCTAGCCTATCTGTTGGCACTTCATGCGCTGGTTCTGTTGGGTATGATGCAGTGCTATCGGCCGAAGGTGCTGATGGATGGGAAGGCGTTACCCCCCGTGTAGCCTCAATGGGTGTAGAGCTTTGTAAAAACCAATAGAAAAGCCCCCCGCCTAGTAGCAAGAGTATACTTACCGTAATCAGTGTAACCCGTAGGTAGCGATGGCTTTTGGGATGGGCTATGGGTTTAAAGTCAGTTTCGGGCAAGCCAAAGTTTTCGTTGGTCTCGCGTGTAGATTTTTGGTCAGGTGTTGCCATAGTATCTGGTGTAATGTGTCAGTACGGGTATTTGTTTAACCTTATAGCGTAGTTGCTAACGTATTTTATCCAAAGCTAAGGACTTTTCATCTAAGTATGCATAGGGACCGATGTGTTCTGTCCTCTTAGGTTAGGCGTTTTGTAGGGTAGGGGTACTTGGCTAAAAGGCCCTCGCCAAATACTAAGCTGCAGCGCTTCGTCGCCTATCCATCCGCCCCTACAACAGCAGCTGCGTTAACACATAGTCAGCTATCAGGACAGCTGTGCAGCTATGTGTAACAGCTTGTGTACTTGCCTTCCCTACCTCCACGGCACCCCCCCATGCATAAAAGCCTTTGTAGCAGGCAATCGAAGCTATCAAAAAGGCAAATGCCAAGGACTTATAAAGGCAAAACCGAATGATGTAAGGATCAAACATAAACTGTAGCCCACGTATGTAATCTGCAGGCGCGACGGGTAAAATCTTGACCACGGCCCAGTAACCGCTGTAGATGGCTAAAAAAATAGCTACGACCACGAGGAGTGGATATACCAAAACACTGGCCATAATCTTGGGCAATGCTAAATAGTTGCTAGCATTGATCCCCATCATCTCTAAAGCGTCAATTTGTTCGCTGATCCGCATAGCCCCCAGCTGGCCTGCAATGTTAGAAGCTACCTTGCCGGCGAAAACTAAGGCGGTCATGGTGGGTGCTAGCTCTAGGATAACCATGTTGCGTACGCCGTACCCGATTAGGAAATTCTGCGTGAAGGTAGTATCCATATTGTAGCTGAGCTGAATGGTAGTCACAGCACCTACAAATACGGAAACAATGGTGACGATGCCTACAGAACTGGTGCCCATCTTGGTGCATTCCTCGATGGTTTGCTGTACGTACGTGCGCAACGGCACGCGATTGCCCAACATGGTGTACAGAAAAAGCAGATACTTGCCTAAGCTTTGCATAGGTTATCGGGTCAGGGCTATCGTGCTGGATGTAGTCGAGCACTCACATGCGTATGCCCTGCCTTCTCAGATAGCGGGCTACTGCTAAGCAACCATTATGCTCAGCGATCCAGAGTGGGGTTACTGCATACTTGTCCGGTGTATCTATCTGGGCACCTGCATCTTTGAGATAGCTGACAGCACACACATGGCCCCTTTGTGCAGCCATCCATAGGGGAGTGCTACCGTCCTGGTCAGGGTTATCTATGTAAGCTCCAGCTTCTCGCAGCAACCGCATGATCTCTAGATGGCCCTCGTAAGCGGCGCTGTGCATGGGCGTCACACCATACTTGTTGACCGTATTGACGGTAGCTCCCACAGCTATCAAATATTGCACGATGGCTACGTGACCCCTTGCAACTGCGCTGTGTAGTGGCGACCAACCCAGTTTATTGTACGTGTCGACTTGTGCCCCGATGGCCTGGAGATGTTGCACCACAGCTAAATGGCCATTGTGTGCCGCACTATGTAGCGCTGACCAACCCTGATGGCCAAATACGTCTGGCTGCACACCAATCCCTGTCAAATACTGTACGATGTGTAGGTGGCCGCTGATAGCAGCCATGTGCAAGGGTGTTAAGCCTTCTTCATCGGGCTGGTCCATGACTACGCCTTGAGCTCTGATGAACTGTACGGTGCCCAAGTGGCCTTGGCTGGCAGCGCCATACAAGAAGGGTAACAATCGAGAGGTATATGTTGCCCTGCCCTGGGCTCGACGAGACGTCGCTACACAAAGGAACTGATACGTGGTGTCATCCACGTCTGGGTAATTGTCCTGGATCACATGCCTAGTAGATGCTATATCGTCCTCCCGGGCCTCAAAGCGTCTCAAAAACTGGTCAAACCGGTCTTCTGGTACAACTTGCTCAAGGAGTATATCGGGTGTTGGTAGGGGTTGCGTGTATTGTGCATAGCCCCGGTCGCCTGTGTCACAACCTGGGGTGTAGAGCAGGGCGAGCAGTACTAAAGGTGTATTACAGGTACAGCGGGTTATCATCATCGATAAGGGTTAGGCACGATGCAGTTCATGGACAATAAGACCTGTATGTACATCCTACGCTTTGCCGTATTGCTGTGCATAATATTGGCAAAAGAAATGGATCTCACAGGCAGTACACTTGGGTTTTCGTGCCAAACATACATAACGCCCATGTAAAATCAGCCAGTGATGGGCTTGGCTTAGGTAAGTTTTGGGAATGTGTTGTACCAGCTGCTTTTCTATGGCTAAGGGGGTCTTGGCCTGCGCATCTACAAGGCCTAGCCGCTTGGAAACCCGCATTACATGTGTGTCGACAGCCATGGCCGGTGTATCATATAATACAGATGCCAAAACGTGTGCCGACTTTCTACCTACACCAGCTAATTTTTGTAAGTCACTAATGTCCCTGGGAACTTGCCCATCAAACTGCTCTACCAATGTCTGGGACGTGCTGATGAGATGCCGGGTCTTATTGTTCGGGTAAGAGACGGATTGTACGTAAGGGAAAACCGCTTCAAAATGACTGGCCGCTAGATGTGCAGGTGTCGGAAAGGCAGCTAACAAGGGGGGAGTTACTTGATTAACCCGCTTGTCTGTACACTGCGCACTTAGGATAACAGCGATGACCAGGTGAAAAGGACTCGTATACACTAGCTCTGTTGTGGGTGTAGGGCGCTGGCTGAAGTATTCTATGAGGGCCTGATAGCGTTGTCGCTTGCGCATGGGATCGTCAATGAGTCTGGGCTTCCTGCTGGCGTTGTTCCTTGGGATCGTTGGTAGACGTTGTGGTAGACTTGCGGTGCTGCCCTGGTTTTGGCGGGTGTGCATTCCCAAAAATGGAAAAGTGTATGTACCGCTGCGGGTGCTTTTTCAAATCTACTAGCAAGGTATCTAGATCTGTCAAAACCGTTTGCAGCGTGCTGTATAGGGTACCGTCCGCCAGTGTATCCAATACTTTATGCAGCTTTCGCTCCAGCTCTTGGGTCTGTACGCCTGCTAGCGCATGTGTCAGTTGATTTAGGTTGGTCAGCAGCGGCTCTAGGCCGCTCTCTGCGTCGGTTAACACACGTGAGGCCTCGGTTAGATTCTGGGTAAGGGTATGCAGTGCAGTTTGGTTGGTGACCACGGTTTTCTCCAGCTGCTGGACCATTGTACCGAGATTGGCTAACAGGGCATCTACGCGATGTGTGTTTTCTGCGAACACGTTCATGAATTTTTCGGATACCAAAGCTACATTTTTGGCCGCGTCCTCTAGCTGGGGCAGTATGTGGGTGGCCAATGTTTGCCTAAAATCTGGCTCCGTTTGCCCTGCTAGTGTATCATAGGGCTGTATCTGTACAGTACCCTTACGCATGATGAGCTCGATGACTTTATCGCCCCACAGGTTGCTGCTGGTTAGCTTGGCCACGGTAGCATCCGTTAGTTGAATATGTTTGTTGATGTCTAGGGTCACCAGGATGCTATACTCCTGATCAGGTAGCAGCTCAATAGCCCTAACTGTACCTACCTGCAACCCATTTAGTAATACGGGCCCTGACGTAGTCAGGCCTTTGGCATCCTGATAGATCGTGTAGTATGTGTTTGTGCGGCGAAAGATGGGTTTCCCCTTGAGGAAGTTAGACCCTACATACAGGATCACGAAAGCTGTAACTGCCAGCAACCCGACCTTCGTTTCTGGACGCCAGCGCATGTATCTACTGTTTCCCATGCTGCTCGACGTGCTGCTTGTACTGTTTCACGCCTTCGAAAATAGCGCGGGCAATTTGATTTTGCCCCGCAGGCTGATTGAGGTACTTTTCTTCTTCAGGATGGGTGATAAAGCCAATTTCTATCAAAACGCTGGGGGCAGCTGTTTTCCAGAGCACTAAAAAACCAGCTTGTTTCACGCCTCTGCTTTTTCTGCCTAGCTGTGTCTTTAAGGCACTCTCTATATGTTGCGCTAGGTACAGGCTGTTTGTATTGTAGGCATGCTGATATAGAGAAAATAAAATGTGAGATTCAGGTGCATTGGGGTTTAACCCCGCATAGTGCTTAGCCTGTTGCTTTTCCATACGGATCACGCCATTTTCCCTTTTCATGAGATCCAGGTTGCTAGGAGCTGTATGGAGCCCCATCGTAAACGTCTCTGTTCCGTGGCCACGCTTATCGGCATCCGCGTTGCAATGGATAGAAATAAACAAGTCTGCCTTGTTTTTGTTGGCTATGTGGGCCCGCTCGTGTAATGCTACAAATGTGTCTTTGTGGCGTGTATAAATGACTTTGACGGGCTTCATATGCCGCTCGATGAGCTTGCCTACTTGCCTGGCTACCTGAAGTGTTATATCTTTCTCTTTGGAGAATTGGCCCAATGCACCCGAATCTTTGCCACCATGCCCTGCATCGATGACGATCTTTCGGATCGAGTGGTGGCTAGTGCTAGGGAAATGAGATCCACTGATGAATACAAGAGCTAGGGTGCTCACCCACAGGGTACAACTTTTCACATACGTGCTCAATCTGGCTAAGCTGGGTTCACTAGGGGAATTATATACGTTTTGTAGGCGCAAAGCGTAGGATACAGGATAGGTAGGTTGGCCCTAAATGGCCCTATGGTGTTATTATTTACCCGTACAGCCCTAAATTTACGCATTGCGCAGAAAAAGTTGGTAAAATAGACCCTACGTGCCTCCTGTAAAGTACTTATTGATTCCCTATATCGGGTCGTTGCTACACGTTGTGCCCCCCCATGTGTGGGTGCAAGTTCCTAGCAACGCCCATGTGCCGCAGGCGATCTATGCCCACAGGCTACCGAGTGTGCCGCCCCACAAGTCCCACGCGCTGGGCCAACATATTCCCAAGGCGGCGTGGCATCGCTTTCCTATGCACTATGATCCGGCCCTGTCGTTTGTGGCGCTACAACACCGGTCGCAGAGGAGTACCGTCCCTACAGCCCCCAGCCCGATTGAAGCCATTATTCCCTATTCGGCGCAAGATCCCATTGTCTTCGATGCTGAGAACAGCATCTTTCATCTGTATGGTGCTGTGGGTATTGACTATGCAGATATGCGCCTGGCGGCTGAGCATGTGGCCTTGGACTGGTCTACCCATACCCTAGAGGCAACGGGTAAATACGACGCGGCGGGCAACCTAGTTCAGAAACCGGTATTTACCCAGGGGAATGTCCCGTATGTAGCTGAGAAGATGCGTTATAACCTGCGTTCCCACCGCGGCGTTGCGCACAAATTGTGCACTGTACAAGACGAGGCGTTGGTATCGTGCGATACGGCCAAGATGGATAGCGAAGACAGGTATTATGCAGACCGCATGATCTATACAACCTGTAATCATCCCCAACCGCACTACTGCATCCAAGCTAGCCGGGTAAAATTTTTACGCGGTGAGCGGATCGCTACCGGGCCTTTCCAGTTTTATTTTGACGGGGTGCCTACCCCGTTGGGCTTTTTTTGTGGCCTTTTCTTTATCCCAAAGCCCAAAACCTCCGGCTTCATACTACCTAAGCTGGGGGAGGATGCGCAGAAAGGTTTTTTTCTCAAAAGTGGGGGCTATTACTTCTACATCAATGACTATGTGAACCTCCACCTATATGCTTCTGTGTACACCCAGGGGATTGCCCATTTCATGGTTGTATCTGATTACAAACGGCGCTACAGCTATGTGGGTAAAATCAGCTACGAGCGTACCTACGCCAATGTGGCTCCTGAGACATTCCCAACCTCCGTCATGCTCGATGCGTGGCGATGGCATTGGCAGCACAATACGACGCCCAATAACCGGGTGCAAAGTGTGGTAGCCGATGTGCAGATACAAAGTAAATTTTTCAACCAAATGATCGACGAGCGTACGCCTGGGAACGCCACCTCTACACATTCTCGGGTGCGCTATACCCATACTCTTTTTGACTTTCCCTACGTACTGAATGCTGGTTTAGCCTATGAACAAGACCTGCCTAAGCAGCTGATGCACCTAACGCTACCTGAGGTGAGTTTATACACCAGCCATATCTATCCTTTCAGGGGCCAGCCCAAGGCAGACGCGCCTTGGTACCAAGATGTATACTTGGCCCATACCTTTGAGTCAAAACTGCGGCTAACGAACCAAGTAGGCTCGGCTATACTCAGGCCATGGCCCCGTAACTGGCCTAAAATGCTACGCGATGCCCAGGCTGGAGTGCGCAATACCTTACCCATAGAGGTTAACATCCGCCTCTTTACCTACTTTAACCTGAGCCCCAGGTTTGTATACCGGGAGCGATGGTACTTCAAAAGACTGGATTATACCTACGACGCTACAGAAGACAAGATTGTTGCGTGCGACGTCAAAGGGTTTAGCCGTGTGTGGGACTATGATGTCGGCACAGGTTTAGAGACTACCCTGTACGGAACCCATGTTTGGGGCTCGGAACGATTTATACAAGCCATCCGGCATAGGATTGACCCGAAATTGTCGTTTAGATATACGCCTGACTTAGCTCAACCTACCTATGCGTACTGGCAACGGGTACAGACACCACAGGGGCAGCAGTTGCGGGATAGATATGATCGATTTATCTACGGATCTGTCCCTGAGCGTGCCCACGCTATCCTGCGGTTCGAAGTTGACAACACGCTCAGCCTAAAAGTCCGAAATCACACTGACCCGCAGGGGGCACCCCAGAAGATACCGCTGTTGGAGACCTTGTACGTGGGCACCGAGTATGACTTTAAAGCTAAGCAGTACAAACTGGGCGATATGGACTTGCGGGTGCGGACCAAGCTACTAAACCAGCTAGACGTAGAGTACCAGGCTACCCTAGATCCTTATCTCTATGTACCTTGTGCCCCACAGCCACCGAAGCAAATCTGTCAGCAAAAGGTAAATGCCTTGGCCTGGCGCCATAGAAAGGGGTTGGGGCATATCAAGCAGGCTTCTTTACGCGTCAACATGCGTTTTGCCTCTCAAGATAGCTCAGCTCCTCCGGCAGGCCCTGCTCCCACGGCCCCTAAACCGGCTGCCGATGCCAGTGCTTATGCCGACTTTCGGTTGCCCTGGAGTCTGCAGTTTACCTACCACCGTCAGTACGCCTACTACGTGCTGACAGACAAACGGAAGGTGAGCCATCAGCTGGCTTTTGAAGGCAGTATGGAGATAACCCAATGCTGGAAAGTAAACTTTAGCAGTACGTACGACTTAGGCAAGCGGAAGTTAGTGGGTGATGTTACTACCATTACCCTACATCGTGACATGCATTGCTGGCAGATGGATTTTGACTGGCGTCCGCTAGGCAGGTACGCCTCTTACGAATTTTCCATCGGCCTGAAGGCTCCTATGCTGCAGGATGTCAAGTATGTGCGCAGCAATCAGTATGAAAAAATGTAGTACATCGGGTGATTTGCCAAAATTAAGTATCTTCGCGGGCGCACCACTTGTACATATGATGTACGTAGGTCTTGGTCTCAAATGTCATTCCATTGTGCACAACGCGATATTACCTGATCAGTAATGAGTATCTAAGGCTATGGACCTAGATTTCTTTTGGCATATCCACATAAATTACCCACGCTAGCCCATGGTCTATCAGTTTTTTGCCGAATTTGACCCCAGGCAATTATTCTCTGCTTTCCTCATCCTGTTTGTGGTGGTCGATGTATTGGGCAGTACTGCCATGATCATCAACATGCGCAAGAAGATCGGCTACATCGATGCCCGCAAAACAGCTACTGTAGCCGGCGCCATCATGACCTGCTTTTTGTTTCTGGGCCAAACGGTGCTGAATCTATTTTCCGTGGATATTAGCTCTTTTGCATTAGCTGGGAGTTTCATTTTGTTTCTGATCGGGTTAGAAATGAGCTTGAACATTAATATATTCAAAATAGACACAGACGCTGACTCGTCCTCTGTAGTACCCCTGGCTTTTCCCATGCTTGTGGGCACGGGTACTTTAGCTACCCTAATCACGCTCAAATCTACCTACAAGACCATCAACGTATTTGGAGCTGCCCTAATCAATTTATGGCTTATCTACCTGGTTTTGAAGCATTCCGAGTGGATTGAAGCCAAGTTGGGTAAGCTGGGTATAACCATCATACACAAGATGATGGGCATTATCTTATTGGCCATCGCCATTCGCCTCTTTAAAACGCATTACCTGGCCTAAGTTGATCAAAATATATACAGATGGTGCCTCGAGGGGCAATCCGGGTCCTGGCGCTTATGCGGCCATCATAACCTACGGAGACCATCAGCAGGCTTTGTCCAAGGGCTTTCGAAGGACAACCAACAACCGCATGGAGTTGCTGGGGGTTATTGTAGCGCTGGAGACGCTAGGCAAAGACAAGCAATTGGTGCAGGTATATTCTGACTCCAAGTATGTGGTAGATGCTGTGCAAAAGGGTTGGTTACAGGCTTGGGTGTACAGTCAATTCAAGGGTAAGAAGAACGTAGATCTTTGGCAGCGATTTTGGGCGCTCTACCAGCGTCATCAGATTGTGTTGCACTGGGTCAAGGGGCACGCTGGGGATCCTTACAACGAAAAGTGTGATCAGCTGGCTTCTGCCTGTATACAGACGGGCCCTTGGGCCATTGATGTAGGTTATGAACGTGCCTAAGGCTACAGTGTAAGTCCTTGCTCGACAGGACTTAGGCTAGCCCAGGTCCGCTTACCCCTGATAAAATAGGCCCACGGCAGGCAGCCCTTATACATATGCTGCATAGGCCATGGATAAGGCTGGGGGCGGGGGTAGTACTTGCGCATCTTATGAAAGTCACGGAGGGCCCTCACGATCGCCCAGGCGTGCTTCGGTTTCCCCACCAGGCATGCCCTAACAGCTGCCAGCACATCGAGTGCCTGATAACATAGCTGCTGCCAGAAGCCTTGCGGGGGGCTATTTTTGTAATAAGTCAGGGCTCGATTCCTAAAATTGAGGTATACCTTTTCGGGGCTATCTGGGCGGATTGTAGCGCCGCCCATGTGATATACTTGGCTTTTTCCGCAATGGTACACGGCGCAACCGTGTCGCTGCATACGCCAGCACAGGTCGATTTCTTCATAGTGCGCGAAGAATTGCTCATCAAACCCCCCTAGCGTGTGAAAGACATGTGACCTAACGCAAAAACAAGCTCCACTTGCCCAAAATACAGGTATTGTATCATCGTATTGCCCTCGATCTGTTTCTAGTGTACCAAACAGCCGTCCTCTGCAAAACGGATAGCCCCAACGGTCTATGTAGCCACCGCCGGCACCTGCGTATTCAAATAGATGTCGCTTATCGTAGGCCAGCACCTTAGGCTGGCAGGCCCCTATATGAGGGTGTTGCTCCATGAGTTGTATTAGGGGGGGGAGCCATCCCGGTGTGACTTCTACATCTGTATTCAGCAGTACATAGTAGGTGGCTCGGATCTTTTGTAGGACCTGGTTATAGGCTTTGGCAAAGCCCATATTTTGGCCTAGGGCTATGCACTGAACGTGTGGGTAATGTACTTTGAGGAAAGCTACGGAGTCATCTTGCGAGGCATTATCGGCTACGATAATGGAGTGGATAGGGCTGTGCTGGAGGAGATGGGGTAAGAACTGAGCTAGGAGGTGTTGTCCATTGTAGTTGAGTACTACAAGGGCTATTGTAGGCATGATAGACTACCTGAATTTGGCTAAAAGACCTTTGCCAAGTGCTACACTGTAGAGGTCCGTCGCATAGCTCCTCAAGCTGGGCTACATTTTGGCCGCACTTGGCCTAAGGCCTTTCATTCGATAGTATACGGCTTTTAGGGATGTTGCCAGGTCATGCGCTCATCGTCCAAATGATGCGCATGGATATATTGGGCTCCTGTAACTATCATACTTACATGCGATTGTAACACCTTTTGGGTTGGCTAACGATATCTCCTCGCGTCCGTGGATTATACCTCTAGCATCGTTGCAGCTGTAGGAGCTGCTCACGTTGCAAACCTGTGGCTAATAGGATTGTACCCATTTCTACACCCTGGCGTAACAGGTTCTTCGCGGTTTGCAGTATACCTTCTTGCTTGCCTAACTGTTTGCCCTTGGTAACCCCTTCTTGTATACCTAACTGTTTACCTTCTTCTACACCTAGCTGTTTACCTTCTTTTACACCTAATTGTTTACCTTCTTCTACACCTAGCTGCCTACCCTCCACTATACCTAGCTGTTTACCCTCTGCTACACCTTCGTAGCGTAGGCTATC
>JBCBRR010000041.1:0-9882 GCA_039819605.1 Bacteroidota bacterium
CGAGGGACTTTTAGCCAAATTTGATAGTCGCGGGTGATTTTTTTGGTTACTTTTTTCATCGTAGGAAAAAAGTAACGCGCTCCCCGCAGGGGAAAGCTTCGTAGAACCCAAACTTGATAAGCTACAACTAGAGCTTGATAAAACGATAGAGTGCAGATATGTAGTCCTCTTCCCCCCTATCTCGTAGGAAAAAAGTAACAAAGCCCCCCGCAGGGGAAAAAGTATCGTAACCCCCGAACTTAACAAATTACAACTACAGCTTCCTAAAACGATAGAAGCCCAGACACATAATCCTGCCTTACCCCTATAACGGTTTGATAGCTCGCACTTTCCCAAGAACTCCCTACTATACTGTTACAGTGCTACCTGCTGCTCATACAGCAGGTAGGACACGTTACACAGCGTTTTTGTACTATAGGCTAGCCATATAGACAACCATCCTTTTAGTCTATTTTGAATGGCCTTTTCTCAGCTTCTTCTTTTTCCCTTTGTAGCGTCAACTTTGCAGCTTCAAAATGACCAGCCACCGCCGGCCAGTTAATGATATGCCAAAAGTTCTTTATATACTCGTTCCGCTTGTTGTAGTATTTCAGATAATACGCATGTTCCCAAAGATCTAACCCTAAAATAGGTATGCCGTTATCACGTATGGTATATTCATTCATGAGGGGGTTCTCCTGATCATGTGTAGCACATACAAACAGCCCACCCTCATCATCCACAGAAAGCCAGGTCCACCCGGATCCGAAATGGAGGCTAGCTGTTAGGTCAAAGTCTTCTTTCATGTGGTCGAAAGAGTCGAATGCCTCGTCAATGGCTTCTGCTAACGCCCCTGTAGGCTTTCTGATGCCAGATTCTTTAGGGTCAGGTGGCGCAAGTATGGACCAGAATAGGCTATGATTGTAATGCCCTCCGGCGTTGTTGCGAAGCATATCTGGATGCTCTGCCGTATTGCGCACTATTTCTTCCAAAGAATCTTCTTCCATAGACTCGTCCTTGATAAAGATATTCAGATTCTCCACATATGTTTTGTGATGTCGGGTATGATGCAGCTCCATGGTTTTTGCATCTAAATAAGGCTCTAGTGCATCATAAGCATAGGGTAATTTTGGTAATAAATGGATCATGTTGCTCCTTTCTTTATGGTTTGTTTTTGTTGCATTGCGTTTCCACTTGCGTACTAAAGCTGCAAGGTACGAATTTCTGTCTAATACCTATGAAAAAACGTTGCAGGATTGCTTGGCTTTCCGCTGCGAGTACATTTTGCGTAACGGTGGTACGTGGATGTAAGGCCTGATGTCCTATTTGTCGGTATCCTCGTTTGGGGTCAGCAGCGCCAAAAACCAGCCTGCCAAGTTGTGCCCAGTACGTGGCGTTGCTGCACATCAAGCAGGGTTCTAGGGTTACATACAGTGTACAGGCTGTCAAGTATTTGCCCCCGAGCGCATGAAAAGCGGAAGTTAAGGCTAGCATTTCGGCGTGTGCGGTTGGATCTTGTAATTGCTCTACCTGGTTATGCGCCTTGGCTACAAGGCGGTTTTGCGCAACTATGATGGCGCCGACAGGAATCTCGCTGGTACTGTAAGCTTTTCCAGCTTCTTGCAAAGCCAGGTTCATAAAGTAGGTATCGTCGAAAAGAACTTGCCCGTTTTCCCTAGCCATGGCTGAATTGCATGCAAAGAAGACTAAAACCTAGAAAGCCACAGTCGGGATCTATCTAGCCATAGCCATTGCTCAACCGCTAAGCTGTACACTTTCACTGGTAACCAGCGCTTCCTTACCATAAAACGCTACCCCTACCTTCATGACTTGCTCGATATGCCCGTAGTTCTTTACCCGCATGATGTACCCTTTCTTGTCAATCTGATCAAGTGCTTCTTGCACTTTGCTTGCCAAGGCTTCCTTACTACTAGCTACTTTGTATTCAAAAACAACGGCCACCTTGCCATTCCCTTGCCGCGGGATGGCTAGCATATCAGCGTATCCCTCACCACTCTCCGCCTCCGAGTGAATGGCATAGTCTTTTTGGATGACCGTGAAGAGACCTACCATAAACCCGCTGTAGTATTGCTCAGCTTTATGCGGACCTACGTTTCTAACGCTCGTAGCTTCTGTGAGGTATCCATTGAGGGCCTCTGAAAATAGCTCGATGTCTCCAAAGAATAGGGATTCAATCATGTCCGTATAGTGGCTAGGACCTACCTGATCCCCAAACCAGCCGATGATTAAGCCTTCATAGGCAGCCCTGACCTCCATGTTAGGAATGCGGATCCAACAGGGGTAGGTAGTGGAAGGTAGGGTGGGTACCTCTTCAGCTAAGGTGGCATAGCCTGCCGCTAGCATCAAGGACCAGAACTTTAACGTAGGGCTCATATCTAGCATATTGATATAAGGGCTGATGGTAACCTGGATGCGATCCTCGGCCAACAGTTGTTCAATTTGGTAGACGAGATGACCATTTCCTTTCAGAAGCTCCCTAAGCAGTGTATCACTGCCGCTAGATACCCAATACAGCGCTAGCTGACCATGCTCAGTGATGCAATTCATGATCGACCAGGGGTTGTAGATGGTGAGCCCCCCAATGGTGTAGCCATTGTACCAAGCTTTGATGGCGTCCGGAGCCGGAGCAGGCGCTTCAATCATGGCTTGGACACGCGGATGTGCAAACAGGTCACTGACTTCTGCATCGGTAAAACCAAAGTGCTCGGCATATCTCTTATGTAACAGAGAATATTCCATGAAGTTATTGAGACCTGAAAAAAGGTCGGCCTTGGCTACCCTGAGGATGCCTGTTATAATCCCTTTCTCCAGGTAAGGATTGTCCTTGAAGCTATTTCCCAACAGGCCACGCATAAAGCTGAGTACTTCCTTGTAGAGCGCCGGCTCGGGAAACGTATTGTTGAGCGGCGTGTCGTATTCATCTAGTAGCACAAAGACTTTCCGGCCATGGTATTCGTAGAGCAGCTCTGTTAAGAAGTACAGCGCCTTTTGCAATCCAGCCAAGCCCAGGTTGCCTTCAAGCACATCGGCAAAGTACTTGTCTTTGGCTACGACTGCTCTTTTTTGCTCCAAGGTACATAACCAGTCATCCAAGTAGCTATGCCTGCTGTAGAGTGTAGCGAATATATCTTTGAAATTTTGCTCAATGGTAGGTAAGTCGCTGTTCTGTATGCCCTTGAGTGTCAGAGAAATCACGGGCCACTTGCCCTGGTGCTTAGCGATGAGCTCAGGGTGCTTTTTGCCAATTTTTAGGTTGTCAAAGAAGCCTTCGTGCGGATTTAAGGTCTCGAGCTTATGGGTAGTCGCATTTTCCCTGACTTCGAAGCGGAGAAAATGATAGAGCATGCTCATGTTGAGCGTCTTGCCCCATCTTCTGGGGCGTGTAATAAGCAAGGCCTCGGCGCCATCGGCGAGGAGATCCGCAATCAGAAGCGTTTTGTCAACAAAAATTCCTCCTGCGACTAAGCTTCCAAAATCTCCTGTCCCTATAACGGGTCTTGGCTGTTCTAAGGTATTCATAGTGGTAAAGACTGATCTGAGTATAACGATTAAAACAAATCTAGGCTCACCCCTGTGCTAAAGGTGGTGGGCTCATGGATAAAGAGTGTATTCCGTTTGTCAAAAAGCGGCGATAGCGATTGGGCAAAGTAAAGGCCGAACCGACGCCAGCCTAGACGCCCTAACCAACCATACCGTAGGCTGTTGATGTGAAAAGACTCGCGCAATGTCCGGGATTTGTACTCGCCGTCTTCTTTGTAACTCACGGTGATGGCCCGGTGTAAATACATGCCTACACTAGCGCCCAGCGCTATAAAAAACCCTTCTTTAGGCGCCTGAGGGTGGGTGTGAAACCGAAATTCCGCTACTAAATCTGCGTAGCTGTTGTGCAATAAGGACCGGATGACCTCTATCTTGTCTCTATTGCTGAAGGTATTCTTGGCTAGCCTGAGGGCAGTCTTACGCTGTGCCTTACTACGTACCAGCGTGTACTTCTTACTGAACACGTAGCGCTCATTGCCTGGGCCGATCCCCAAACTAAAGGTGAAATACGATTTGCGAATGGGCATGTTGATATACAAGCAGCTTGACAAACCTCTAGAACCCCAGAAGCCACATTGCATTTGCCCTGGTATGCGGGTCAAGAAATGCATCCCCCCGTCTATGACTAGACTCGGATAGCGGCCTAGCCCTACGCGTATTGCCGGTGCTGACGAGGGTGGTGCCGATGCAGGAAGTTCGGTATCGGCTGCTGGATGGGCTACCGCTGTCTGTGTACCCGTCGCGGCGAGGGTGGCCATACATAGGGCCCAGGAGATTATGGTGTTTCTCATAGATTTTTGATTAGGTTTCGTCTTTCTCATATATTCAACCTTCGAAACTAAGCGTTTCCCACACGTATTCCAAAGTCCATGGGCACTGACTTAGATAGGGGTAAATGTATGTCCTACTGCACAGGCCTGGCCAGCTATCGGCCATTGCCCTTGCGCGGATCTACTGCCTGGACCTGTAGCTTAATCGGATAGAGCACTACACTACGGATGTAGCGGTTGGGGGTTCGAATCCCTCCAGGTTCACAAATGAATTAGGCAACCGCCTGAAGCGCTTATGGCTGCTAGGCCGGGCTATGCTTGGGGTGTATGTAAGCCTAAACAAGGCCGTGGTGTATGCTGATCACCTGTGTGGGCTTGCGTGGACTTGAACCACGGACCTCTACATTATCAGTGTAGTGCTCTAACCACCTGAGCTACAAGCCCTTCCCCTCTTCAATGCACGCAAGCGAATCTACTCAACTCCCTATCGCATGCCTTGTGCGCCTGCAGCATACACGCTGGGCAACACAAATATGCGCACAAAAAATGTTTCTAGCACATCTCTCGACTCGTGCGGGCATGCGAGAGCCCATCTGGCGGGGGACTTATCTGCCTTACCTTTAAGGGATGATGCAGGGCCAATTCTCTTTCTAGGCTTGCAAAAGCCACATTCTGTGCCTATATTTGTGATCTGTTTTTCTCCGTGCTAACAAAACACAGCCCCAACTTACACAAAAAAGCTATCAGCACATGGTCGGAATCATCGGCAAGAAAGTAGGCATGACTACGCTATACGACACGCGCGGGGCCAGTGTGCCCTGTACAGTCATTACCAGCGGCCCATGTGTGGTAACCCAGATCAAAAGCCAAGAGAAAGATGGATACTGTGCTATACAATTGGCGTACGATGAGCGCAAAGAAAAAAACACGCCCAAGCCTTTGAAAAAACATTTTGAAAAAGCGCAAACCTCGCCCAAAAAGAAACTGGTCGAATTTAGCGTGCCCAGTGAAGAAGTAGCCCAGCAGTTTCAATTGGGCCAGACCCTCACCTTGCCCGACGTCTTGGCGGAAGGTGACTACGTGGACGCTACGGGATATGCCAAAGGGAAAGGCTTTCAGGGTGTTGTCAAACGACATGGCTTCAGTGGGGTAGGGCAGAAAACCCATGGCCAACACAATAGACAAAGGGCCCCAGGATCTATCGGCGCTTCCTCATTCCCTTCGCGGGTTTTTAAAGGCATGCGCATGGGGGGTAGGGCCGGCGGCCAACGTGTTAAGGTGGCAAATCTGAAAGTCATGAAAGTGATACCTGAGCACCATCTCTTGTTACTCAGCGGCGCTGTGCCCGGATCTAAGAACGCTTACATCATCCTGGCGCCCTAAATCATGGAACTTCCCATTTTGCAGTACACCGGCCAAGATACCGGCCGCAAGATTACATTGTCTGATCAGGTATTTGGCATTAAACCCAATGACCATGCCATTTACTTGGCTGTCAAGCAGCATCTGGCCAACCGGCGCCAAGGGACACACAAGGCCAAAGAGCGGGGTGAGATCGCAGGCTCTACCCGCAAAATGAGAAGGCAGAAGGGTTCAGGCAAGGCCCGGATAGGTAGCCTAAAATCATCTTTGCTACGAGGTGGCGGGCGTGTATTTGGCCCCAGACCGCGCGATTATGGGTTTAAACTAAATAAGAAACTGAAACAATTGGCTAGCCAATCTGTGCTGGTTTACAAAGCTCAAGAAGACAATATTCTGGTGCTGGAAGATTTCTCATTTGCCGCGCCCAAGACCCAACAGTACGATAGTATGCTGCGCAACCTAAACCTGGCCGGTCATAAGACCTTACTGATCTTGCCCAAGCTTGACAAACAGATTGCGCTAGCCGGTAGAAATATACCCGATACAGCTGTCAGTGTAGTGGACCAAATCCATACCTATAGCCTCTTGAGAGCCAAAAAGCTGCTCATTAGTGAAACGGCTTTGGCACACATTAACGAAAAATTTGCTTAGTAAGATGTCTGTCCTGAAACGTCCCTGGATTAGCCAAAAGGTATCCTCGCTCAATAAAAAGGGCACCTACGGCTTGGTCGTGCACAAGCAGGCCAATAAGATTGAGATCAAGAAAGAAGTCGAGCGTATCTACGGTGTCACGGTAGAGCGCGTCAATACGATGCATTGCACAGGGAAGCAGAAAAACCGCTATACAGGCAAAAGCGTACAACAAGGCCGCCGAGCCAGTTACAAAAAAGCGCTGGTTACCCTAAAGCCAGGTGACCTAATTGACTTCTATGGCGAAGTGTAAACAGCGTATGCTACCCTTGAGACCCTACCTAAATAGCTAGATCATGCCCATAAAAAAGGTTAGACCCCTCACCCCTGGTAAACGCTTTCGTGTCGCCCCTGTCTTCAGTGGCCTCAGTGCCCAAAAGCCAGAGAAATCACTCCTAGTAGGTACGAAAAGTACGGGTGGCAGAAATAACATGGGTAGAATGACCATGCGCTATCGGGGCGGAGGACATAAAAAGCGCATGCGGTTGATTGATTTCAAGCGTAGTAAGCAGGCGGTGCAGGCTATCGTAAAGAGTATAGAGTATGACCCCATGCGGACGGCCTATATCGCTCTACTGCACTATACAGACGGAGCCAAGGCCTATATACTGGCCCCTGAAGGGCTGAAGGTAGGTGACAAGGTAGTATCAGGTGATCAAGTGGCCCCTGAGGTTGGGAATGCATTGCCCTTACGCGCCATGCCTACGGGTACTGTCGTACACAATGTAGAGCTGACCCCAGGTCGGGGAGGGGCTATGGCCAGAAGTGCAGGTGCCTATGCGCAGTTGGTGGCCAAAGAAAAAAAATATGTTACGCTCAAGCTGCCCTCGGGCGAAACCAGAATGGTGCTGGGCATATGCAAGGCTACGGTAGGGAGCGTATCTAACGGAGACCATCTGAACGTAGTCCTGGGCAAGGCAGGCAGAAAGCGCTGGTTAGGCAGAAGGCCTCGTGTACGTGGAGTTGCTATGAACCCCGTAGATCATCCCATGGGAGGCGGTGAGGGTAAGGCATCCGGCGGCCAGCCGCGCTCTAGGAAAGGGCTGTATGCCAAAGGCAAGAAGACCCGTGCTAAGAATAAGGCTACCAGCCGCTTCATTATCAGCAAGAAGAAAAAGTAATGGCTAGATCGATTAAGAAAGGTCCCTACATAGCCCATCATCTGCAGAAAAAGATAGATAAGCTCAACGAGTCGGGTGCCAAATCTACCGTCAAAACATGGTCCAGAAGCTCTACCATAACGCCCGATTTTGTAGGACATACGTTGGCGGTACACAATGGTCACAAGTTTATCCCCGTTTTTGTTATTGAAAACATGGTAGGGCATAAGCTAGGCGATTTCTCACCTACTCGCACTTTTAAGGGGCATACGTCCAAAAAAGATAGGAGATAGCTATGCAGGCAGTGGTCAAACTCAAAAAATCACCCATATCGCCACGTAAAATGCGACTTGTGGCCGACCTGATCAGGGGTGTGAGCGTTTCGCAAGCCCTGCGCATACTTAAACATACCCCTAAAAGGTGTGCTATACACTTAGAGAAGCTATTGCTGGCAGGTGTAGATGGCTGGCAGACCCAAAATCCAGCGGTAGGATTGGCTGACGCTGATCTGTATGTAAAGATCATCCATGTAGATAGCGGGGGGATGTTAAAGCGCATCCGGCCGGCGCCAAAAGGAATGGCCCATAGAATCCGAAAGCGGTCCAACCACGTGACGCTGATAGTCGACGATATGCAGCCCGCTACGTTATCAGATGTGCCGACAGAGGCGTAAAACGGACATTAGCTACTGACAATACATAACTGATGGGACAAAAAGTCAATCCACTGAGCCTACGGTTGGGCTATATCAAAGGTTGGGAATCCAACTGGTTCGCCACCAAGAAGACGTATGCCCAAAAACTGCTAGAAGATGATAAGATCAGGAATTACCTGCTGGCCCGGCTATCCAAGGCCAGTATCTCCAAGGTCGTTATCGAGCGCACGCTAAAGCGCGTTACACTGACCATTTACACTGCTAAACCCGGTATGATTATCGGCAAAGGTGGTGCTGAGATAGAGCAGCTGAAAGAAGAGATCCGCAAGCTGTTGGGCAAAGAAGTACAAGCGAATGTGCTAGAAGTGCGTCGCCCTGAGCTCGATGCTCAGTTGGTAGGGGACATGATTGCACAACAATTGCAAGCTAGGGCTTCTTACAGACGGGCCGTGCGCCAAGCCATAGCTACTACCATGCGCATAGGTGCCCAAGGGATCAAAATACGCGTGTCTGGCCCGCTCGGGGGGGCTGCCATAGCACGTAGTGAGCAATATAAAGAGGGTAGGATCCCCCTCCATACACTACGGGCAGATATCGACTATGCTATATCAGAGGCCAATACGATCTATGGCAAAATAGGCATCAAGGTGTGGATATGTAAGGGTGAGGTCTATCAGAGGCCTGATTTATCTCCGGAAAGCCTGGCTAAAATGCCCGAAGAGAAGAAGTCGTTTAGAAATGCCTCGAGGGCGCGAAGCAAAGCCCTAGCCGACTAGATATCTATGCTACAACCTAAGCGGACACGATACCGAAAAGTACAGAAAGGGAGGATTCATGGATTGGCCCACAAAGGCCATACGCTGGCTTTTGGCACCTTTGGGCTGAAAGCGTTGGAGCCTACTTGGATCACAGCTAGGCAGATAGAGGCCACGCGTATCGCCATGACGCGCTCCATCAAGCGGCAAGGCCAAGTATGGATTCGGATCTTTCCCGATAAGCCTATAACGAAGAAGCCCGCCGAAGTGCGGATGGGTAAAGGGAAAGGCTCTCCCGAGTATTGGGTAGCCGTTGTGAAGCCCGGTCGCATCCTTTTTGAGATAGAAGGGGTAGACTTGCACATAGCCCAAGAAGCCATGCGCCTGGCTATGCACAAACTGCCCATCAAGACCCGATTTGTAACCCGGACCGATTACGTCCACGATGCTGTGAAATGAAATACAAAGAAATTAGGCAGCTAGCCCCAGAAAAAATGGCAGAAGACATCGCCTCGGCAACCGACGAGCTACGTAAGCTGCGGTTTGCCCATGCGATCTCGCCCATCCAGAACCCTTTGCGCATTCAGCGCACCCGGCAGCACATAGCCAGGTTGAAAACTGCTTACAGAGCGCATACAATAGAGGCATCCAAGCCACAGAACCATGTTGAGAAATCGTAGAAAAGAGCGACTAGGGAGCGTTACTAGCAATAAAGCCCACAAGACCATCACCGTTGCCGTGGAGCGCCGGGTCAAGCATCCGCTGTATGGGAAGTTTATCAAAAAGACTACCAAGTTGATGGCACATGACGAAGGCAATGCCTGCAACCCAGGCGATTTTGTGAAGATTATGGAAACCCGCCCGCTCAGCAAATGCAAGCGGTGGCGGCTGGTAGAAATCTTGACAAGAGTTAAATAGACATGATACAGCAAGAGTCTAGACTTACCGTAGCCGACAATAGCGGGGCCAAAGAAGTGTGTTGCATTCGCGTGCTGGGGGGTACGCGTAAG
>JBCBRR010000042.1:0-9422 GCA_039819605.1 Bacteroidota bacterium
AAAAGGCCGATTTGTGGGGTAAAGTCGTCCAAAATCGGCAGCTGGGGTAGTGAATGCTAAGTTATGCAACGGCCTCAGAACGTGTTGACTTCACCACACTGCAGTTCATGTCTACCAACTTTACCCTCGGTGACCAATTATTAGAATATCGGAGCGATGTCATCTGTAAAGTCTCTATCGATAATAAGTCAGGTGTCATCTACTTCATTGTAGAACTGCAAAGCACAGGCGACAGATACATGGCCCCAAGGCTAGATGAGTACAAGGCCCTACTCGTACGGAACCATCAAAGAGACCAGGGAACCCCGATGCGGCCTTTTGTACTACTCATCTGTATGTACAATGGGCAGGTACCATATCCCTATTCAACCAGCCTATGCGATTGTGTAGAATATCCAGAGTTAGCTAGAAAATACGGGACGCTTGATCAATTTGAGTTGTGGGATTTGACGCAGTCCACAATAGACGAGCTTCTAGAAAAAGGGGGTAAATCAGGTTTATTTCAGGCCTTGTCCAAGCAAGGGACGTGCGGTGAGTTTATAGAAGTACTTCAGAAAGTAACGCCTGAGTACATACAAAAGTTACCTCGTGGCCATGTATACAGCAGTGCGATGTACATCTATCATAACAGTAAACCAGAGCAAGGAGAAGAGTGTCTTAGGTTATTATCTCAGCTCATCCGAGAAAAAACAGTAAAGGAGGAAGTGATGTCATATGCAGAAAGCCTACGCTGCCAAGGTGTAGAGGAAGGTATTACTAAGGGCAAGAAGTTAGGTGTAGAAGAGGGCTTGTCCAGAGGTAGGTTAGAAGGTAAACGCGAGGGTAAACGCGAGGGTAAGAAAGAGGGTAAACGCGAAGGTAAACGTGAAGGTAAGAAAGAGGGTATCCTCCAAACGGCAGCCAACCTGCTGCGCCAAGGGGTAGAAATGGGTACGATTCTATTGGCAACAGGGCTGCAACGTGAACAGCTCCTACAGTTACAGGAACAACGACGCTACAAGTAGCCTAATCACCCCCCTTCCCGTAACCGTTTAGCCAAAGCGTCCAACACTGTATCATCAGCTCTTTCTACATCATGCGTAGATATATAACCAGGATACGTGGTATATCGCGTCGTAAGCGTCGACTTTATAGGCCGCCACACACGATGGGTGCCATGCAAGGGGAATAACTTGACATGCAGGTGATTAACCCCATACCCCTCAAAAACAATACCCACCCGGCTGGCCGTGTCAAATACATGTAGCAACCTACTAGCTACCTGCTTAGCCGCTAGCATAATGTCCGTAATAGCCCCATCTGTCTGGTCAAATAAATAGCTGGAAGTGTGTAACTTAGGTATCACAATCGTAATACCCTCCGTGTTGGGGTAGATTGAGAGAAAAGCCAGATAGTGCGCATCCTCCCAAACTTTGTGACAGGGGGCTTGGCCAGTGACCATTTGGCAGAATATACAGTTAGGGTCTTGCATATGTGTACCAAACGCTCCGCCAGCCAAAATGGCTAGCCTGCGCCCAGAAGTAGATTATTTGCCCTAAAACTAGAAATTTTTCACATCCCATATGTACCAGAATACACTAACCCCCTTGATGAAGCAGTATAAGAAAATAAAAACCCAGTATCCAGGGGCCTTGCTGCTATTTAGGGTAGGCGATTTCTACGAAACCTTTGGAGAAGATGCCGTCAAAGCTAGCCAGGTACTGGACATTGTGCTGACCAAGCGATCCAATGGCGCAGCCGCTGCAGTCGAGCTGGCCGGCTTTCCGCATCATGCACTAGACACCTATTTGCCTCGGCTTGTCAAAGCTGGGCACCGAGTGGCCATCTGTGACCAACTCGAAGACCCTAAGACAGTAAAAGGACTCGTTAAGCGTGGGGTTACAGAACTTGTCACCCCCGGTCTTTCGTTTTATGACGCCGTACTGGAGCAAAAGAAAAATAACTACTTGGCTTCCCTGTACTTTGATAGAGGCCTGGTAGGCATTGCTTTTCTAGATATCTCGACTGGGGAATTTCTGACAGCACAGGGCAATGTAGCCTACATCCAAAAGCTGATCCAAAGCTTTCATCCCGCCGAGGTTATTCTTAGCAAACGGCAGGAAAACAACTGGCAGACGCTGTCTAAAGATACTTACCCAGTCTACTACCTGGAAGAATGGGTATACCACCTGGATTATGCCTATGAAATGCTGAATGAGCATTTTGGTACCAGCTCACTCAAAGGGTTTGGCATCGAAGGATTGTCAGCAGGTATTGTGGCCAGTGGCGCCATCCTTCGGTACCTGGAGAATACGGAGCATAAAAAACGCAAGCATATTACTTCGATTGCCCGTATTGAGGAGGATAGGTATGTATGGCTAGATAAGTTTACGATCAAAAACCTAGAGCTACTGCAGCCACAGCATGAGGGTGGAGTATCATTGCTGCGGGTCTTGGACAAGACGGTAACCCCTATGGGGGCACGCCTGATGAAGAAATGGCTCGTGCTGCCCCTCAAAGAACTCCAGGCCATTCAAAGGCGGCTAGATATCGTAGAAATCTTTGTCAATGACCCCCTACTGTGGAAAAATATCCGTGATGAGCTGAAACAGATTAGTGATTTGGAACGACTGATTTCTAAAGTATCTGTCGGCAGAGCTACCCCGCGAGATCTAATAGCGCTACAGAAGGCCCTCCTACACACGGGCCCAGTACAACAATACCTACAAGTTAAAAACTACGAACAGCTCACCAAGCTGGGCCAACGGCTGCATAGCTGTGCCTCTCTCCTAGAAGAGATCACCAAGACCTTGCAAGAGAGCCCCCCTTTAGTCATCAACCAAGGAGGGCTGATTAACGACGGGGTGCATCCACAGCTCGATGAGCTACGCAGCCTAATCAACACGAGTAAAGATTACTTGGCCCAATTGCAGCACACAGAAAGCCAAAAAACAGGGATACCTTCGCTGAAGGTAGCCTATAACAAAGTATTCGGCTACTACCTAGAGGTAACCAATACACACAAAGACAAGGTACCTACCCACTGGATACGTAAACAGACGCTTACCCATGCAGAGCGTTACATCACAGAAGAGCTGAAAGTCTACGAAGACAAAATTCTCCAGGCAGAGCAAGAGATTTATGTGCTAGAAAAGAAACTGTACGAAGCGCTGTTGTATGCCGCTACCGAGTTTATGCCCCAGATCCAGCAGAATGCCAGGATATTGGCCCAATTGGACTGTTATTTGGCATTGGCACAGGAAGCCAGGAGTCACAAATATGTAAAGCCCACCCTAGATGAAGGTCCGGTCATTCATATCGAAGGGGGTAGGCACCCCGTTATCGAACAACAGCTACCTCTCGATGAGAGCTATGTGCCCAATGACATGTATCTAGATAATGAAAAGCAGCAGATCCTGATTATCACAGGGCCCAATATGGCGGGGAAATCTGCGCTATTACGCCAGGTAGCCCTCATTGTACTCATGGCCCAAATGGGCTCTTTTGTACCGGCCGACAAGGCCCACATAGGTTGGGTTGATAAAATCTTTACCCGCGTGGGCGCTACCGACAACTTGGCGCAGGGCGAGTCCACATTTATGATGGAAATGACGGAAACGGCCAGCATTATGCACAATGTAAGCGACCGAAGCCTCGTACTCATGGATGAGATAGGCCGCGGTACGAGCACGTATGACGGCATATCCATAGCTTGGTCTATTGTGGAGTACCTACACAATCAGGCCAAGGGCAGGGCCAAGACCCTCTTTGCCACCCATTATCACGAGCTAAATCAGCTCGAGCAGCAACTCGAAAGGGTCAAAAACTTCAATGTGGCGGTTAAAGAGGTAGGCGGCAAAATTATTTTCCTACACAAGCTCAGAGAAGGGGGTAGCGAGCATAGTTTTGGTATACATGTAGCCCAGCTGGCAGGCATCCCCGCAAGTGTTATCAAGCGTGCAGAAGAGATTTTAGCCCGACTCGAGAAAGCTCCCCCGCAGGCAGTAGACCCCTCCTAGCTAGGCATGGCCTATTATAGCCTATTTTGTAACTTTGGGTTACGTTTGTAGCTCAGTTACGGGCCCCGCAAAGGCTCATAAGAAGCGAGAATAGCTCAGCTGGTAGAGCACGACCTTGCCAAGGTCGGGGCCGCGGGTTCAAGTCCCGTTTCTCGCTCTAAGGCCTACCTTGATGGCTTCCGACGATATTTAAGCCCCAATTTTAGGTACGTCAGATCGTAGGAAGTAACTATCCAAGATGTACACAACACCAACACGCATAGGGACACCTAGATGCGTATAACCCATTTGTGTCACTAGCCCACACGCCAGGGTGGTGAAATTGGTTAGACACGCAAGACTTAAAATCTTGTGGATGTATAGTCCGTGCGGGTTCGAGTCCCGCCCCTGGTACACACTTAATATGCACTACGCTCATCTCATCAACCCCTATACCGTGCTCAAAAAGGTAGGCACCGTGGCGGATCAGTTACAGCTTTCTGCCTACGTAGTGGGCGGATTTGTACGCGATCTGCTACTCAAACGGCCCTCTCAAGACATTGACATCGTATGTCTCGGGAATGGCATTGGCTTGGCAGAGGCTGTGGCAGAACACCTAGAGGATTGTAGCCCCGTAACTGTTTTCAAAAACTTCGGCACAGCCATGCTGCACTGGCAGGGGTGGAAGCTGGAGTTTGTCGGGGCGCGCAAAGAATCTTACCGACGTAACTCTAGGAAGCCCAGGGTTGAGGCAGGCACGCTCACAGAAGACCAATACAGGCGTGACTTCACCATCAATGCGATAGCCATCGGCTTGCACCGCCCCCAATGGGGAGAGCTCGTCGACGTGTTGGGTAGCTTACAAGACTTGCAGCAGCGGGTACTCAGGACACCGTTAGACCCAGAGGTAACGTTCTCCGACGACCCACTGCGCATGATGCGGGCCATTCGATTTGCTACGCAACTACAGTTCACCATCCAGGATGACGCCCTGCGTGCTATTCGCAAAAACGCAGACCGTATCCAGATCGTCTCGCAGGAGCGTATTACAGACGAAATCCATAAAATCATGCGCAGCCCATCTCCGGGGCAGGGCTGGCAACTTCTGGAGAAAACGGCACTATTGCCACGCATTTTACCCGAGCTAGCCGCTCTGCAAGGCAAAGAGACCATACGGGGGCACTCGCACAAAGACAATTTCTACCACACCCTACAAGTGGTCGACAATGTAGCTCAAGTTACGGACAATTTGTGGCTTCGCTGGGCAGCTCTCTTGCACGATATTGCCAAGCCCCTTACCAAACGCTTTGATCCGATAACGGGCTTTTCTTTTCATGGCCATGAAGAGCTAGGGGGGCGGATGGTGCCGGCCATTTTTAGGAGAATGAAGCTACCCATGAAGAAGCACATGCCCTATGTGCAAAAGTTGGTGCGGCTACATCTGCGCCCCATCGTCATAGCGCAGGATATAGTGACGGATGCCGCTGTCCGGCGGCTCATAGCTGAAGCTGGGGACGCGCTGCCCGATTTGATGATCCTCTGCAGGGCCGACATTACGTCATCGAACCCTGTACGGGTACGGCAGTATCTACAAAATTTTGACAAAGTAGAAAGCAAGGTACAAGCGCTACGCAGCAAGGACTATATCCGGAATTTTCAGCCCGTCATCAGTGGGGAGGTAATCATGCAAGCCTTTCATTTGCAGCCAGGCAAGGTTGTCGGGGAGATTAAAGCCGATATCAAAGAGGCCATGCTAGCGGGTCACATTGATAATGAGTATGAGGAGGCGTATGCCTACATGCTGACACTGGGCAAAGCCAAAGGGCTGTGAGCATCCCCTATGCCCATTTTATCTACCATTGTCTGGCTACCTATACTCAGTTTGGGCTTGCTGCTATGGGTACCGGCTAGGTACGCTGGCGTTTTTCGTTGGATCGCCTTAGGCACCACGTTGTGCCAGGGGTTAGGCATCGGTTGGGTAGCTAGGGGCTTGCAGCCAGTAGGGCTAGACACATACGCTACGACTCAGGGATTACAGTTTGTCGAGCGATGGGCATGGATGCGCTTACCGCTAGGCAGCTCGGGTGTCTTATCCCTAGACTATTTTCTCGGCGTAGATGGGTTCAATATAGGCCTGCTGTTGCTATGCGGTTGCATCTTGACGGTGGGGGTTATCGCTTCCTGGCCCATACTGACCTACGCCAAGGCCTATTTTGGGCTCTATCTACTGCTGGATACGTTGCTATTGGGCAGTTTAGTGGCGCTCGATTTTCTACTCTTCTACATCTTCTTCGAGGCTACGCTGATACCTCTCTATTTCTTGATCGGGTTTTGGGGCGGTGCTCGGCGTACCTATGCAGCCCAGACATTTTTGCTGTATACGGCCCTGGGCACAGTGCTCATCTTATTTATACTAATCGCTTTGGGGTTATCGGTATATGATCCTGCTGCAACAGCCTTGCAGGCTGGCTTGATAGATCAACAGAGTATGATGACTTCCGAGGATATAAACCAAGTACAAGTCATGCTCCAGACAGGCCAGATAGCATCGCAAGACGTGGTACATTCCTTAAGCCTACCCTTAATGACCAACCCAGCGCATTGCATACCCCATTCTATACTTGGGAGCAAATATGGGCAGCACTTGTGGGGGCAGCCCATGCGATGGGTTGCTTTTGGGGTCTTGACGCTAGGCTGGTTGATCAAGCTAGCCATTGTCCCCTGGCACACGTGGCTACCCATAGCACACGTGCAAGCCCCCACCCCCATTTCTATCCTATTGGCGTCCATCTTACTGAAGATAGGAGGGTATGGGTTGTTGCGCACAGCTTACAGCATTTTTCCAGAAGGTGCCTTACACTATAGTTTGTGGATGGGTGTTTTGGGGCTCATTTCGATGCTATATGCAGGCTTGAATGCGTTGGGCATACAGGATTTGAAAGGCAAGGTAGCCTATGCCTCGATAGCCCATATGGGTTTATTCTTGATAGGGTTAGCTTCGCTAAGCCATGAGGGCATTTGTGGGGCCTTATATCAGATGGTTAGCCATGGGTTGACAGCTGCTTTATTATTCTTAGTCGTTGGGGTACTTGAAGCGAGGACCCAAGATCGAGACTTAGCCAATTACAGTGGGTTAGCCAAGCCCATGCCCCGCTATACTGTGGTGGCTATGATTGTATTTTTAGCTGCCATGGGGGTGCCCGGGTTTTCGGGGTTCATCGCAGAGTTACTGATTTTGCTAGGGGTTTTTAAGTCAGCTTATGCCCCAGCGGGGTTACCCATTTGGATAGGGTTAGGAGCGGTATTAGGGCTTTTTTTGAATACTACCTATTGGATATGGACAATACGGTGCATGTTTTGGGGTGATTTCTCGTTGCGATTTCATACTTGGCGACCCTTGTTACGGGATCTTTCGGTACGGGAGTATGTAGTCTTGATTCCGTTGGGGGTATTGTTGGGGGTGCTTGGGGTTTTTCCACAGGGGCTTTTGGGATTGTTCGAGGGGACGGTGCGGGGTTGGATAGAGATGGTGTGGGAGGTAGGGCAAGAGGGGTTGGAAGTGGTGGCAGGGTGAAGCGCGGTATCGAACGTAACTTTCTACCCTGGATCAAAGCGAACCCTGATATGATCTTACGGTTGTTTAAGCGATCTTATGGCATTAGTGGTGTATATTACATGCTGGGTGTAGAAGAGCACAATGACCCAGAAAAGCTTGTGGAGGCCATTTCATTAATAGTACCAGAGAAGGAGGAAGAAATCATGACAGCAGCACAGAAATTGTGGAACCGAGGTATGCAGGAAGGTAAGCAGGAAGGCGAGGTATTAGGTAGACGTAGAGGTAGACGTGAAGGTAAGCAGGAAGGTAGACAGGAAAGTAGACTAGGTATAGCTAGGAAGATGCTCGGAGAAAAGTTACCTAGGGAGCAAATTAGTAGATTGACAGGGTTAAATCTGGCGCAAATAGATAGGATTGGGGGTGGTTTGGAGGTTTGAGAGAGCGTATTGTGAGCAAGACCTACTGATATCCTAAATGGAGGTTAAGATACGGAAAGCTGTCTGCCTTCAATCAAATCCGCCGTTAGAAATTGGGCTAATTTAGGCAGATTGCTAACTCCAATTTGGACTTTATATATCATGAAACTTAGAAATTTATCTCATAAAAGTACAGCATTCGTTTTACTTGTGTCAATGTTACTACAGAGTTGTGGGGTAGAGGTGCCAATGGAAGAAATCGGAAAGGACTTGATCATAATATCTGAAGCCAAACTGCAAGTCGTTCTCAAAGCCTACTACCAACACCCTGATTTCAAAAGTGTGCCGTCTTTTCTAGGCGAAGCTCCCATGTCTGTAGAATCTATAGAGTGCCACCTGGAGCTGCATGAGCAGAAGAAGGTAGAAGAGAAAAAAGAAGGCCAGGATCAGTTCGCTCAACGTGAAGAGAGATTAGAATGGATGACAACTCCCATTGAGCTAAAAGACCTATTCAAAAATCGGAGCCTAAAGCCCAATGAGCCCGAGAAAGAGATTAACACAGTTCTTGATACATGTGTTGATGTGAACCAAGAAGCTGTCCAAGAAGAAAAAATAGAGCTATTTTTCGACGAGTTTATAGACTTGCTTAGAAAGTACAATGAAGCAGGTACAGAGAAGCTAGATCTTATCAAAGCAGATTTAGAAGCCTTGTGTGATAGATATGGGAAATACGGTGCAGATCCGCTAGGTAAGAAGTATACATGGGGCGATGATACGTACACCCCGCTACAATTTGCAGCACGTCAAGGTAATCAAGCAGTAATAGAAGTACTGTGCTCGGAGGGATACAGAGCAAGAGCATTTATATATGCTAAAACTGATATTTGCGGATCAACCGCCTTGCACTTAGCAACAGAAGGAGGACATAGTCATATAGTAAAACACCTGCTGAGTCTAGACCAGGGGCTCGCTAATGCTCAGGACAAAGAAGGTCAATCGGCTTTACACTATGCAACATATGGTAAGCACGTAAATTTAGCTACCTAGTCGGCCCTTAACTATTCTCTAAAATAGCTTTTAAAAGATATACAAGCCTATTTTAGCCCCAAAACATCCCCTAAAGCACTCACATAATACGCCAGAAAATCTTATTTTTGGTACAAAACCTTGCAAATAATTTTAGCGACTTATGTTAGGAAACGCACCCAATCAACATCAATTAAATCTACTTGACCCTACACTGCCGTACATGATAAGGAAGGAGCACAAAATGGTGCTTTTAACTCAAGCCATACCCTGGAAAGACATTCAAAACAAGTTCCAAGACCTCTATTCAAGTAGAGGAGCTCCCAGCCATCCCATACGTAAGATGGTAGGGCTACTCCTGTTGCAACACATACATCAACTCAGTGATGAGAGAGTGGTGAAGATTTGGGAAGAGAACATCTACTGGCAATATCTCTGCGGGGAAGC
>JBCBRR010000043.1:0-9410 GCA_039819605.1 Bacteroidota bacterium
AGGCCGATTTGTGGGGTAAAGTCGTCCAAAATCGGCAGCTGGGGTAGTGAATGCTAAGTTATGCAACGGCCTCAAATTGTAAATTTGCGGTAGTGGATAGGTGGCCGAAAGTGGAGGGGATATTAACTTTTTGAGGCAAAGTTCTTTAGATTTGGCATGGAAAACAGAAGCAGACGGCTGAGTCGAGCTGCTGGTAAATCAAAACACACTTTACTCACTATGAAAACTATACATTGTAATCAAAGAATTGTAGCCTCCGCGCTTCTCATCTCACTGTTGCTTCAGGGTTGTGGAGTAGCTCAACCCGTCGAGCTACAGCCTAGACAACCGGCAGCACAACTACAACATGCAGATGCCACACAACAAAGTGCTCAGCAGCTATTATATCCAGACGCATTGCCAACAGATACTCCCAGTACTGCTTATCTTTTGGAAGATGCTGGCTTTGTACCCTCGCAAAACGTGGACCAACAGCACCAAGACCCCCACTTAACTTCCCAAGTGTATTGTACAGGTGGGCAGCTAGCCAGACAATTCTTATCAGGTGAACAGAAAGCTGTTACTGAATTCCTAAAACAGTACATGTACACCCCCTGCTATAGAAGTACTCTATCTTTTATGTCGGGAGAAATCGTAAAAGGCATGCCCAGCGAAGTTAGCTTTGCAGCCTCAAGCGGAGAGCTAGTGCCTATCCAAGCCTTACTACAACTGTTAGATCAACTTCCTGAGGAAGTACTCGGCTTTCAATACCTTATACTACAGCTCCGACTATTCAACGAATGGTTACTAGTGGCTGCAGATTCAAAAGAGAAAGCAGAAACGCTTTCAGCCTTAGAAGCCAAGTTTCATTTAGGCCAAAACCTCATCAAGTGGCTCAACGAAAGCCTACATCAATATAAGCAACAGGGTGACAAATCCACTCAAGTACTATACACCACACTCATAACTCTACTGCCAGAAGCCACTGGCTTAACTAGGCACTACGGCACGGAGTTACGAGCGAGTATCTGCGACGCTATCGAGAGTAGGCACGCTGATGTGCGCAGCGCTGCTTTACAGGCCCTACCTATCCTCAACGCCTTTGAGGATGAGTACTCTAAGCTGGTAAAGAAGGCCTCTGCTGATGTACCGAAGATGATAACCCCTGTCCTCAACATGATCAAGGGTGACAACTCTGCTCTCCGCATCGCTGGTCTACATACCTTAAGAGGCCTAGTAGAGAGGGGTTATGATGTACAGGGGCTGTTAATAGTTGCCTTTACAACGCTCAAAGATAACGACTGCCGTGTACGCAGTGCTGCTGCAGAGATCCTACCAACCCTAATAGAAGAGAAGGGAGCTTCTGTACAAGAGATGCTAGCGCTTACCCTGAACGCCCTTGAAGATAGCGACCCTAATGTGCGTAGGGATGTTATACAGATCCTAAGGGACTTAGTAGAGAAGGGAGCTGATGTACAAGATATGTCAGCGCCTATCCTCAACGCGCTCAAGGATGGTAATTCTTTTGTGCGTATGATTTACTCTACAAATCTTACGGATCCTAGCAGAGCGGGGTGGTGCTGTACAAGAGATGCTACCTCCTATTCTGAACGCTCTCAACGATAGCGTCTCTCATGTGCGCATAGCTGTTCTAGAGGCCCTACGGGCTCTAGTCGAGCAGGGTGGTGTTGTACAAGAGGTACTACCCTCTATCCTTGACACTCTCCAGGATAGTGACTGGAGCGTGCGCAGGGCTACTCTACAGGTCCTGCCGGCCTTAGTAGAGCAGTGTGGTGCTGTACAAAGGTTGCTAACACCTGTTCTGAACGCTCTCCAGGATAGTGCCTGGAATGTGCGCAGCTTGGCCAGAGTGGTCCTAAGGACCCTAGCAGAGCGGGGTGGTGCTGTACAAGAGATGCTACCTCCTATCCTGAACGCCCTTGAGGATAGCGACACTTTTGTGCGCATAGCTGTTCTAGAGGCCCTACGGGCTCTAGTCGAGCAGGGTGGTGTTGTACAAGAGATGTTACCTCCTATCCTGAACGCCCTTGAGGATAGCGATTCTGCTGTGCGCATAGGTGCCTTACAGGCCCTACGGGCTCTAGTCGAGCAGGGTGGTGCTGTACAAGAGATGTTACCTCCTATCCTCGGCGCTCTCAAGGATAGTGCATCTGTCGTGCGCAGCGCTGCCCTGCAGTCCTTACCGGCCTTAGTAGAGCAGGGGTTTGCCGTACAAGAGATGCTACCTCTTCTCCTGAACGCGTGCAAGGATAGTACATCTGTTGTGCGCATAGATGCCCTACAGTCCTTACCGGCCTTAGTAGAGCATGGGCTTGCCGTACAAGAGACGCTACCTCTTCTCCTGAATGCTCTCAAGGATAGTGTATCTGCTGTGCGTATAGCTGCCCTACAGTCCTTACCGGCCTTAGTAGAGCAGGGACTTGCTGCGCAACAGATGTTATCGCTTCTCCTGAACGCTCTCAAAGATAGGGCATCTACTGTGCGCAAGGCTGCCATACAGATCCTTGAGAAAGTACCTACTGAGTTATTTATCGATCATTACTGGGAAACAAAGGATCGGGGTTGTATTGCTATTCTGGTACCCAGGCTTTATGAAGTGGCTCTTACCGTGGAGGATACTGAAGAACTATGTCAACAGGAGCTAGTGTTACGTTCCACGAAGGGAGATGTAGTTGAGGCATGGGACAAAACAAAAGAAGAAGTAGAAAGGTTCAAGCAACTTATCCGGAGTACTCCTCCATATTTTAGGCAATAGACAACGAGGTTTGTCTTTTAGGAATTCCTTTCGGGGTCACTCAAAATTCTTAATAGAGATGGGGGATGTCAGGGCTTGCACAGTGTCTGTGATTGTGCCACTGTTCTGGGGGGTTGGGGCAGGGGAGTGGCTAGGCTGGGGTTTTCTTAGCGATTAGTCTCGCTAGGAGTGCCTAAGGAATGGCTATGGGCGGATTGGGGTATTGACTTTTTGGGGAAAGTTTTATAAGTTGGAATTGAAAGTAATCGGACGCTCTGGATTGCGCGTCTGGCAGGTGAAAATCTTTAACTCAGACCGTTTTACTATGAAGTCAATAAACCCGAAAAGAAATATAGCTGTTATTCTACTCGTATCGCTGCTGCTGCAGAGTTGTGGGATAAGCCAACCCCTTGAGCTGCATCCTAGTCAAGGAACAGCAGCCCAACTACAGCCTATAGACGCTGCACATCAGGGTATCCACCAGCCACCAACAGCTGGACCCTCAACAGCCATTGCCATTACCAACGTTAGCGACCTAATACGAAGCTGCAACCAACCTTCCCCATCCTCAACCGATGCTTCGACCCAGTGGCTCAACGCCTACGTTGCATGCTTTAGGTCCCTAGACCTTACCCAAGGTACCGAAGCCGAACTCAAGTCCCACTTAGAAGAGTACAAGCACCTAGTCCACATCAAGACCACAGTACAAACCCGAGGTCCACTCCGAGATTACTGGCAAAGTATGTTTACTAAGCTAAGTAGCTCTTCACAAGTGACAGGACGTCAAGAAGTTCCCTTCATGAGCATGCTAGCGTATGTACTCCAACACATAGACCCCAGCCTATTTCTCCAGCAAGACGTCCAGTTCTTAGTAGACACCCTATCCAACCATTTACTGATCAAAGTAGACCCCAGTAAAAAGATCTTCACAGCAGGCACCTACACAACGCATGCCCCCACTCTAGAAGCCATTTACCATATTTTCAGAATCATCCAGACCCTAGATCCCAGTAAATGGACCTCCCACCACTCCACAGGCCCCTATCAGCGTATCAGACACCAGCTAGACCAAATAGCCTCCTCTACAGACCACTACCCCATCCTATATCATGCCCACCTTCTCACCCAATCCCTAGCCCAGTACGAACAAGACAAAGAAGATCCCAATAACCTTACAGAAGCCCTTCAAGGCATACACGCAGCCTGGAAGGGTGCTGTAGGCTTATACGGAGCCTGGCAAGGCTTCACAAATGACCTCGTCTCCTTTAATATTGAAAAGCTAGACATCACCCAACTGACAGCAGAAAATGTACTAGCCCATTTATCACCCCTAACTGACTCATTAAGTTCCCTAAAAGAAGCGTATGATCACTTCACAACAGTTTTAGGCACCCTCACTCCCAATCAGAAGCCCTATTATGCCTATCATCAATCCCTGTACATACCAAGTATACTATTACTTGCATCCAGTGAGCAGTATAATTCATTCATGACCTGCGTAGCAGAAACAGAAAGAGTCTGCATAAAAAGCAAGCTTACCCCCGTGGATAAGAAAGCATTACGCTATTGCGTAGTTCGTCAGCTAGGCATGCTGTCTCTACATGCTCGGGATAGTGTTGTACGATCAAAGAGTATAGAAAAATTAGAAGAACTGGGTCAGGCCTGGTCTGGTGATAGAGACATGGAAGAAGAGTTGAAACTTATGCTATTAGACGGGTTAGGTGCCATCTCACAGCAGAGCGTACATAGTGCTGACAGGAAACGAGCTAAAAACATCTTAGAGAGCTGGCTGACTCCCCTAGAGTCTGTTTCCACCCCATATACACCAAAAGTTCCCCTGTCAACCTTGGATATGTCTGACTTTGACCTGGCAGGTGGCACCAGCAGTCGAGAGGCAGGCGCAGCGCTAAACGTAATATGTAATCTGACTTCTACGTCTCAATTAGTGTTCAAGTGGTTATCCAGCACACCCAGTGGCACACCTAGAGATCAAATAGCCTGTACAGATCGGTTGCGCGAGCGTTTGTCCTGCAAGCTAAGCAGTTTTACCCAAAGGTCACAAGTTCCCCATGTTCTAGGGTTACTCTACAGAAGAGCTGAGGAGTTATTAGCCCAGCAACCAAGCTCTGTAGTCTCTCAAGCAAGGTTGCAAGCTGAGCTTAAACTTCGTTACAAGAGCCCGGATTTTAGAATTGGAGAGCCCTTTCTAGGCGTCCTACCTATACCTGTAGACAAAATGGGTTGCTATTTAGAATTCGAAAAAGAAGTAGAAGTGGAAGGGAAGCATCAGCTTATCGGTGCCCCAGTAAGCTATCAAGATATATTCAAACCTAGAAGCCTGAAACCTGGAGAACCTCCTAAAGAAATCCGCAAGGTTCTCCTAGTAGGCGAAGCAGGTACAGGCAAAACCTCACTTACTCGAAAATTAGCACATGACTGGGCTGTTGGTACCTGGGATCAAAGCTTTAACATCGTGTATGTTCTTCCTATCAGAGTCTTAAGACAAGACAAATATGCACCGATTGGTCACCTACAACACGAGATACTAGTTACAGCCATTGCCAGCGAATGTTTCATGGGAGCACGTGAAGCAGAAGCATATATACGTTTAAGGAGCCGCATCTACGCCTCTTTAGATAGACCCACCACCTTAATTACACTAGACGGTCTAGATGAGCGATCTGATATTGTTAGTGAATCTATAATAGGAGCTGCACAGGCAGGCAATCACACACTGTTCTTGACTTCACGGCCTTATGGTGTGAAAGCAGCCGAGTATAACCTAGCCCATATGCGCGTAACCCATATGGGTCTAAGTCAAAAGCAAAAAGACGACTTTGTGCACCATGCTCTCAAAGATGATTGCCCAAATAAAGCTGAAAAGCTATTGAAATTCATCAAAGACAATGAGCTGGAAATGGTTTCCCGAGTCCCTGTAAACTTAAAGATTCTATGTGCTCTATGGAAGCAAAAGGCATCTGAAATGACTCGAGAAAAAGCTCCTATGGGTCTTCCGAGTTTATATCGAGAACTCTCGGACTACGTCTGGGATAGATTTCGAGAAGAGTCCAAACAAAAAACCGGTCGAACGTATACACATGAAGATAAGCCCAAGATATTTGAGGATCTGGAGAAAATCGCTCTAGCTAGCTTGAAGGTTGATGAGATTACTATTCAGCCTAAAACTGTTAAAGAAGCTCTACTAGGAAAAATGGATTATGCTCTATTACACCATACTGGTTTTTTACTTTTTGAGAAAGTAGCCAGTCAGTACCAGTTTCCACACCTAACTTTTCATGAGTACTTCGCTGGCAGAAGACTAGCACGACTATTTCTATCGGACAAAAAGAATGAGGAAGTAGCAGCATTCTTGAAAGCATACATATGTCAACCTCATCAGTATAGACGCACACTCCCATTCATGGCAGGTGAAGTATCGAAGGGTATGTTTCAAGAAATTGAGTCCAAAAATCCTGGAAGAGAGCAAAGCCTGCAACTTATCCAAAGTTTGTTAGAGCTTGTACGTTGGGCTTCTGGAGAGCAGATAGATATCCAGAGTCTTGTTTTACAGCTGAGTTTACTCAATGAATGGATGCTTATAGCAAGGAGTAGAAATGAAGACATGGGACAAGTTCTATCAAGCCTAGATGCAAAGTTTGAGCTAGATAAAGAGCTGGAAAATTGTTTAAAGAGAGGCTTATATCTACCCGAGGATAGCAATAAAGTAGATCAAGAGTCTTTGAATAGCCTATTACAGCTACTGACAGAGTCAAGTGCAGTAACTACTCATTACAGTAGCCAGATCCGACCGCTGATTATACAAGCTTTGCAAAGCCCAGATGCTGATATTCGCCGGTCTGCAGTAAGGATGATATCAGTTGTAATGATAGAAGATATCGACATAAAAAAAGTACTTGCCCTTTGCGAGAATGCGTTAAAAGATCCGGATGCTACTGTTCGTAAAAATACCATAGAAGCCTTTATAACTTTAGTAGACCGAGGCTTGGATATAGATTCGGTATTTGTTCTTACGAAGGATAGTCTTCATGATGATAACAGTGATGTGCGTCAAACTGCTTGTACAGTGCTTACATATCTGATGGAACAGGTGCAGGTTCACAATAGAGAAAAAAAGTTGCAGCAGCTTTTAGCTTTATTTGATAGAGCTGTTGCTAGCGGTCACTTAGAGGTAGTTCAATATCTTATAGGATGGGGAGCACAGGTAGACACCTCTGATGAGAAGGGAAGGACACCGATGCACCTAGCTGCCGAAAATGGCCACCTAGCGGTAGTAAGATACCTGAAAGATAATGGGACTCAGATAAATTCAGCTAATAAGGATGGTAAGACCTCGATGCACTTAGCTGCTGAGAACGGCCACCTAGCGGTAGTGAGTTACCTGAAGGATAATGGAGTTCAAATAGATACGCCTAGCAAAGATGGCCCGACACCGACGAATCTAGCTGCTGCAAACGGCCATCTAGCAGTAGTAACTTATTTGGTAGTACAATATCTCAAAGATCAAGGAGAAGTGGTAGACCTACCTTTGCTAATTAGAAGCATACAAGTCGTCTTAAAAGTTTACTATCGACAGCCGTACTTCGAAACGATGACTTCATCTTTAGGTGAAGCCCCCATGTCCGTGGAGGTAATAGAATGTTACTTGAAGCTGAATGAACAGAAGGAAGTAGAAGACAAAGAAAGCCAAGACCAGTTTGCCCAACGTGAAGAGCGATTACAGTGGGTGAAGACCCCCATCGAACTCAAAGACCTATTCAAGAAAAGGAGCTTGAAACCCAAAGAACCAGAGAAAGAGATTAACAAAGTTCTCCTAGTAGGCGAAGCCGGTACAGGAAAGACCTCTTTAACTAAGAAACTGGCCCATGACTGGTCTGTAAAAAAGTGGGGCCAAGAGTTTACAGCTGTGTACGTACTACCTGTAAGAGCTTTAGAAGTAGACAAATATGACAACAATGGCCACCCCTGTAGAGATGCCAATCTATCCACGGCTATAGCCAACGAATGTTTCACTGGTGTACAAGATGAAGAAGGATTTAAGAAGCTACGTAGATGTATCTATTCTTCTCTGAAAAACCCCGGCACTCTCGTAATACTCGACGGATTAGATGAACAACATGGTACCAGTGAGGCCATACTCCGCGAAGCCGAGTTAGGAAATCACAAGCTTCTCCTCACCTCCAGGCCCTACGGTATAGAGACAGAGCGCAGCCTAGTAGATATAGAAGTAGACCACATGGGTCTGGATGAGAGCCAGCGAGACAACTTTGTCAAGCATGAATTAACCACATCTGTACACCTGTTACAATTCATTCGAGACCACCAATTAGGCGATATGTCTCTCGTACCTGTAAATCTGAAGATACTATGTTCTGTATGGCGAGCTAAAGGAGCCGAAATGCTTCAATGGGGGACACCCATGGGCCTACCCAGCCTCTACCGCAAGCTAGTGGGTTACGTTTGGGAGCGCTTTGAAGACGATTCTAAGCTAAGAACAGGTGAACGTTACACATTAGCAGACCAACGTAACCTATTCAAAGATTTAGAGCAGATAGCTCTTGAGAGTCTCAAGGTAGGTTCAATTATCATCAACCAAAGTTCCGTAAGAGACATATTAGGCAAAAGGCCCCCAAAGTTGCTAGCGACAGCCGGCTTTCTTCTTTTCCAGACTATAGACACAGCAGATCGCGTTGCTATATATCCCAGGTATCAATTTCCCCACCTGACCTTCCAAGAATACTTCACAGGCAGATGCCTAGCTAGACAATTCCTATCAGGTAAGCAGAAAGCCGTTACTAAATTTTTAAGACGACACATGTACACCCCCCGCTACAGGCGTACCCTCTCCTTCATGTCAGGAGAAATCGTAGAAGGTATGTCCAGCGAAGTTGGTTCTATAGCCTCAGGCGAAGAGTTAGTTCCCATTCAAGCTTTATTGCACCTAGCATCTGAACTTCCTGAAGAAATACTAGGACTTCAATACCTCATATTGCAGCTCCGTTTACTCAACGAATGGCTGTTGGTAACTGAAGATGCAGAAGAAAAAGCTGAGACTATGTTAGCTTTAGAGGAAAGCTTTGGTTTAGAAAAGAACCTCATCATGTGGTTCAACGCAGGCCTACGTCAGTACAGGCAATATGGTGACAAATCCACTCAAGTACTACACACCCTCCTCATGACCCTACTCTCAGAAGCCCATGGCGTGACTAAACACTACGGCACTGAGTTACGCAAACACACCCTCAACGCCCTCCAGGATAGCGACTCTTATGTGCGCATAGCTGCCCTACAGTCCCTACGGACCCTAGTGGAGCAGGGCGCTGATGTGCAAGCCATGCTACCCCCTATTCTCAACGCCCTCCAGGATAGGGACTCTTATGTGCGCATAGCTGCCTTACAGTCCCTACGGACCCTAGCCGATGTGCAACTTCTGTTACCCCCTATTCTCAACGCCCTCCAGGATAGGGACTCTTATGTGCGCATAGCTGCCCTACAGTCCCTACCGCCCCTATTGGAGCATGGCTCGGAAGTAGAACATCTGTCACTCCCTATCCTGAACGCCTTGAAGGATAGCGACTGGCATGTGCGCATAGCTGCCCTACAGTCCCTACCGCCCCTATTGGAGCATGGCTCGGAAGTAGAACATCTGTCACTCCCT
>JBCBRR010000044.1:0-9342 GCA_039819605.1 Bacteroidota bacterium
TGAAGAAGTAGAATAAGGGGTTGTCTTTTTGTACTTCTTCATAATCCACTTCGGTAGTCCCATCCGTGTTAGCGTTATCCGAAGCAGATTTGGCTCCTTCACTCTGCGCCGCCCGCTGCTCAGACCCAGCCTGCTGATACACATATTTAGAAGCTTCACGCCAAACGGTGTTCAACCTTTGTGTGGCAGCTTCAACACCTTCCATACCCGCAGCCCCATGCGCTTTCCGCAAAGCAGCCAATGCATCTTCCATCTCTTTCTTGTGCTCGTCAGAAAGCTTATCCCCATGTTCTTGAAGCTGCTTCTCTGTCTGGAAGATAAGCGCGTAGGCCTCATTTAACTTATCTAACCGGACCTTCTCCTGCTTATCTGCTTCGGCATTCACCTCCGCCTCGTGCCGCATGCGCTTGATCTCTTCGTCAGTAAGCCCAGAAGAAGCCTCAATACGAATTTTCTGCTCCTGGCCCGTTCCTTTGTCTTTCGCAGAGACGTTCAGAATACCGTTCGCGTCAATATCAAAGGTAACCTCAATCTGTGGCACACCCCGGGGCGCAGCAGGTATGTTGTCTAAGTGAAATTTGCCGACGCTCCGATTGGCTTTGGCCACCGGACGCTCTCCCTGCAACACGTGAATCTGTACAGACGCCTGATTGTCTGCAGCTGTGGAGAATATCTCTGACTTTTTTGTGGGTATGGTAGTATTGGCTTCGATGAGCTTCGTATATACCCCCCCTAACGTCTCTATACCAAAGGATAATGGGATCACATCCAAGAGCAAGACATCTACATCGCCAGTGAGCACACCACCTTGTATAGCAGCTCCTACAGCTACCACTTCGTCAGGATTGACGCCTTTGGAGGCTTTTTTACCAAAGAAACGCTCCACTTCTTCCTGTATTTTGGGTATGCGCGTGGACCCTCCTACCAATACAACCTGGTCGATATCGTTGGGCGTTAAGCCCGCATCTTTCAACGCATGTTTGCAAGGCTCGAGCGTACGCTTTACCAAATCGTCTACCAACTGTTCAAATTGTGCCCGGGATAAGGTTCTGACCAAGTGCTTGGGCATGCCACTCACCGCTGTAATGTAGGGCAGGTTAATCTCACTACTGGTAGAAGATGACAGTTCTATCTTGACTTTCTCAGCCGCTTCTTTAAGACGCTGCAAAGCCGTAGGGTCTTTCCTCAAATCGATAGACTCATCTTTCTGGAATTCTTCAGCTAGCCAGTTGATAATCTTCTGATCGAAATTGTCTCCGCCCAAGTGCACATCTCCATTCGTTGACTTGACTTCAAAGACACTGTCCCCGAGCTCCAGGATGGATATGTCAAACGTACCGCCGCCGAGGTCAAAGACAGCGATCTTCATGTCTTTATTCTTCTTGTCAAGCCCATAGGCTAAGGAAGCAGCCGTGGGCTCGTTGATGATGCGCTTGACATCCAGGCCCGCAATTTTGCCTGCCTCTTTGGTAGCTTGCCGCTCCGCATCGTTGAAGTAAGCAGGTACGGTGATGACGGCTTCTTTGACAGAAGTGCCTAGGTAATCCTCGGCTGTGGCTTTCATTTTCTGCAAGATCATGGCAGAAATCTCTTGGGGCGTATACAGCCTGTCCCCGATCCTGACCCTAACTGTATTGTTATTGCTTTTCTCTGCCTTATATGCTACTTCTTTGGTTACCTCAGTAACCTCTGAGTAACTTTTGCCCATAAAGCGTTTGATCGAACTGATGGTGTTGTGCGGGTTGATGATGGCCTGCCGCTTGGCAGGGTCACCTACCTTGCGTTCTCCCTTACCTTCATTTAAAAACGCCACCACGGAAGGTGTCGTTCTTTTACCCTCGCTGTTGGCGATAACCGTGGGCTCTCGCCCCTCCATAACGGCTACGCAAGAGTTTGTAGTGCCTAAGTCTATTCCAATAATTTTTCCCATATGCTTATATCTTCTGATGCTTAATTTCTTAGCGCCGGTGTTTTACTCCACACGCTGGCGACGTGCACCGCGCTTATTCACGTTCTGTTACATACTAATTCGGCAAGTGTTGTGCCAGGCTTTGCTGAGCAGGTCTCGCCATGACACTATGACATGCTAACTGTCTACTGCCGGGTTGAGGTGCGCCTTGATCTGGGCTGCCCTTTTAGCACCCACGTGGGCAGTCAGGTCTGCTACAAGAGCCTCTTTGATATTTTTCACTGACTTAAACTGTTGTAGCAGCTTCTCCGTGCTGCGTGGCCCTACGCCAGGTATGGCTTCGAGCTGGCTCTGTAAGCTGGCTTTGCTGCGCTTATCTCTATGGAAGGTAATGGCAAATCGGTGGGCTTCATTACGTATCTGTTGTAGAAGTTTGAGGGAAGCAGACTTCTTACTGATGTGTATGGCGTACGTGTCTTCTGGGTAGTAAATCTCTTCGAGGCGCTTGGCGATGCCTATGATGGGGATTTGCCCGTAAATACCCACGGTTTGTAGGGACTGCACAGCTGCATTGAGCTGACCTTTCCCCCCATCTATGACGATTAAGTCCGGAAGCTGCTGCTTTTCTTCGAGCATCCGCTGATAGCGTCTGTATACGACCTCGCGCATAGAGGCAAAATCGTCAGGGCCTACGACGGTCTTGATATGAAAGTGCCGGTATAGATATTTAGCAGGCTTCCCATTTTTAAAGACCACCATGGCAGCTACAGGATGCGCGCCTTGGATATTGGAGTTATCAAAGCATTCGATGTGTAGGGGCAAACTTTTGAGCTGTAGATCTTGTTGTAGCAAGACTAGGGTCTTATTGGCATGCGCTTCAAAGCGTTGACGTTTGACAAACTGCTCCTTTTTGAGAAAGAGGGCATTTTTTATGGCCAGCTCTACCAACTTTCGCTTATCCCCAATCTTGGGGACGGTCAGTGTCATGCCTGGCAGATTTACAGAGACAGGCACATTGGTGAGCACTTCAGCAGCTGTGCTGGCATATTCCGCTCTAAAATGCATGATGATCAGCGGCAAGATATCCGCCTCTTGCTCGTCCAGCTTTTTCTTAATCTCTGCCGTTTGGCTGAAAGTAATGGCCCCGTTTCTGACCTGCAGATAGCCTAGGCAAGCACTTTGGGTGTCAGCCATCATCCCAAACACATCCATATCCCCAAACTGCGGGTTGATGACAATAGATTTGGCCTGATAGGCTTCCAGGGCTGTCAGCTTCTCTTTATAAGCTTGCGCCACGGTGTAGTCCAGGGCCTGCGCTGCTGCGCACATCTTCTCGCGAAAGTGCTTCTTGGCTTCACCCAGGTTACCTTTCAATAGGTGGGCAATCTGGGCTATATCTTTGTTGTAGGCTGCTGCACTTTGCAACCCCTCACAAGGGCCTTGGCAATGCCCCAAATGGTATTCCAAGCAAACTTTGAACCGACTTTTCTGAATATTTTCGGCAGATAAATGATAGGTACAAGTCCGGATGGTGTATAGATTTCGGATCAAATCTAGCATCTGATACATGGCCTTGGTATCTGTAAACGGGCCATAATACTGCCCTGCTTTGTTAGCCACTTGACGGGTTGGGATCACCCGGGGGAAGGGTTCATGGGTGATACAGATATACGGGTAGCTTTTACCGTCTTTAAGTAAGATGTTGTAAGGCGGCTGATTGGCCTTGATGAGGTTATTTTCGAGGAGCAGGGCCTCGTACTCAGAGTTGACAATGGTAAAGCGGAAGGTTTGAATTTCGCTCACCATTTTACGCGTTTTTAGGTTATGTTGGTGGGTTTGGACAAAGTAGCTACTGACTCTCTTCTTGAGGTTCTTGGCTTTACCTACATAGATGACTGCTTTTTGGGCGTTGTAAAAGCAATACACGCCCGGTTGGTCTGGCAAGCGCGGAATGTCATCGAGCGCGTAGTGGTGCGGATGCATGGGGCGGTGGCGCCTGCGTCGTAGCGTAAGCGCTCTCGCTTATCTAGGCTGGCATACGCGTACTTCCCACAGGCCGATTTGGCCAGACCTTGTGCTGTAGACCTAGTCTACAGTGCCTTCCACTGCTCATAGGCAAAATGCACCAGCTCCCGGATATAATCTCGGCTAAAATCTAGCTTAATACCCGCTGCTTTGTACATCTCAGGTAGTGAATGCGTATAGCCCAGTTTTAGTGCCTTGAGATAGTCTTGTAAAACCTGCTTGGGGTTCTGCTGATAATTTCGCCATAAAGCTATGGCGCCCAGCTGGGCAATGCCGTATTCTATGTAATAAAAAGGCACCTCGAAAAGATGCAACTGCTGTTGCCACACGAAAAACCGGATATAATTGTCTTCACCCCATTCCGTAACCTGGTCAGAGAACCTAGACATGATACCATACCAAACATCGTTTCGTTGCGAAGGGCTATGATACGGATTTTCATATACCCAGTGCTGAAACTGATCAATCGCAGCTATCCAAGCCAATTTGCGTATGACATCTTCTAGCTGCTTCTTCTTGGCTCTGTTGCACGCTACAGGATCATCGAAAAATACATCCCAGTGGTCCATGGTGATGAGCTCCATACTCATCGAAGCCAGCTCAGCCATCTCGGAAGTAATCTCCTTAAAGTCATTGAGCAGTACATCGTGCATGAGCATCGCATGTAAGGCATGCCCCCCTTCGTGCAATAGGGTAGTCATGTCTTTAAACCGCCGGGCCTGATTCATAAATATAAACGGTGCTCCTGACTCCCGGAGCGGGAAATTATACCCACCTGGGGCTTTGTCTTTCCTGGAATCCAGATCGAAGTGGCCCCGTGCTTGCATAGTGCGTAGGCAATTGCCCAACGATACATCGAGCCGATCAAAAACAGTAATGGTTTTCTGCAGCAGGTCTTCGGCATCGCTAAAAGGTTGTAAGGGCAGTTGATGGCCTGGATCAACGTCGTGATCCCAAGGTCTTAACACTTCCACACCCAGTAACTGCTTCTTTTCTTGGGCCATTTCAGTGAGGCAAGGTATTACCGTCTCCTCCACACCTTGGTGAAAGTCAAAGCAATCTTGGGGCGTATAGTCAAACCGCTTGTGCGTGACGAAGGTATAGTCTCTGAAATTGGGGAAATCAGCATTCCTGGCGATCTGGTCCCTAGCCTGTACCAGGTCCGTGTATAATTCGTTCAGGGTCTGTTCCGCTTGCCGTCTGCAGGAATAGATTCTCAAAAAGGCCTGTTCACGCAATTTTCGGTTCTGGCCTTCAAAATATCTAGCGGCTTGTTGGAGCGTCATCTCATCACCTTCCATGGTGACCGTCATAGCACCGGTAATGGCAGCATATTCTCGCTCTCGTAATTTGAGCTGTGTTATCAGGGGCACATTCTCAGCGCGATATAGGCTAATGCTGTTCCGGAGGCAGCGCAATAGTAGGGCGAAGCCCGTCTCTGGCTCCAGGGAAGCTGTATGGGGGCACGCTACCACTTTTGTATTGAGCTGCTGGGCATACGCTATCGTATTGGGAAGGATGTCCTTGATATACGTCTCATAGTGCTTCCTATAGGCTTCCGACGCAGTGTCACAGGTCATGTTGATGTAGCGCCAGCCGGCATCTTCGGCTATAGCGCCTTCTAGCTCACTGCGGTCTATAAACCATTGTCTTACATCGGCTACTGTGTTCAGGTTTCTTTGCAACAGTTGGTCATAAAAAGGCTGCAGTGAAGCCCAATAAGTCATTTTAAAGTCTTCAGGTAAAAATCGGCGCTTCCTGCGGATCGGGTTGCTAAAATCTTGTTGCATAACGTAGTGGGTCTATGGTTAGTTTGTACCTTATGATTCCTGCACAATACTACATCATAAACTTGAGACTATCGCACCTACTGCGGATATTCGTACTGGGCTACCCTTTTTATCTTGTCGATGTCGATCGTACGGTAGTGCTGATATACCTTTATGACAAGGGCCAAGACGATAGCCAGCTCACACGCCACAACTACCAAGCTCAAGAGCACAAATACCTGGCCTTCAAGGCCGCGATGTAGATGATGCTGGTTAAACACCATCAAGTTGAGATGCACAGCACTCAGCATCAGCTCTGTGCCTATGAGTAGGAAGAGAAGATGGGCCTTCGTAAAAAAGATGAATATACCCACTAGGAGCAGCCACATACTAAGGGCCAGTAACAGGTGAGTAGGCATAAAGATCAACGAAGGCTTTTAGGCGCTAAGACGGTCATCCATAAGACGCCCTGTTTCAGGCCACTACGCCGCTTCAAGATACGCGACAGCGTATGGCCCCGCATGGGTAAAGCTGCGTCTGGAGTCGCCCGACGTGTGTTGCCAGGTTGATGCGCAAGTGGTACCCGCTGCTGTGGGTGCTCCGTGGTTACGGGTGCCGGGCGCCTGCTAGGGGCTACGGCGTCTGTTTGGGTTACAGGTGGTGGGCTATCCACATAGGTAGGGAGCGGTTGCGTCACGTCTTCTAGGTCTGGCTCAACTTGCGGATTACCTGTATCGGTCGTTTTTGCAGTATTGCGCAAGAAAAACACCCGGAGGAGCACCAGCGATATAAGGATAATCAGATCACGCATGTTATGGCCTATGGACCCATGTGAGGCCAGCACTAAATAAGGGCTTCTCTGCAAGATGTACAAAAGGCGCCTCCCAAATCAGGCTGCGGCAGCTATCTCAACACCTGGGACATCTACGCAACAGTGAAGCTACTGCACATAGCCCCTACCGACAGGTAGCTACTTGATATGGATAGCCGCAACGACAACAAGTCTTTCCTCATACTCCTATTGGGTACAGGAGCTGCCCTTATGGTAGGCTTGGGGGATGTACACCTATTTGACTGGGATGAGATCAACTTCGCTGAGATAGCCCGTGAGATGTGCATAACACGCTGCTACAGCCACGTACAAGTAGATTTCGCACCTTTCTATGAGAAGCCACCTCTATTCTTTTGGCTCCAGGCACTCAGCATGCAGCTGGGTGGGGTGAATGCGTTCAGCGCACGCTTCCCGAATGTAGTCACTGGGTTACTAACCGTGGCTACGCTCTACAAAATGGGTACCCACTATCAAGATCGTACATTCGGGCTACTATGGGCAACCCTGCACACCAGTGCGCTATTGCCACATTTCTATTTCAAGACCGGTATCATAGACCCTGTATTCAACTACTGGGTCTTGGTCAGTATATACGCCTGGGTGCGTGCCCAACACAGCCCCAGGCAGCGTATTGCCTGCTTATGGGCCTTCCAAGGAGGCCTAACTACCGGGCTGGCTGTACTCACAAAAGGACCTGTAGGGTGGCTCATTACCTGCCTAACCTCGGGGCTATATTCCCTTAAGTTTCGGCCAAGATCAGCTCCATACAGCCAGCTAATACCTATCTTCAGCACATTCGCCCTGGGTATACCACTGTTGTGGCTAAGTCATGAGACGTGGCACCATGGGTGGACCTTCTTACAAGCTTTTACACAATATCATATCGATTTATTTAGCCAGCCCGTAGCCCACCATGGGCAACCCGTGTACTATCACTTTTTAGTCGTTTTTGTAGGTTGCTTCCCCACTTCTGTATTATCCTTAGGCAGTTTCTACCGGCCTACATGGCACGGGCATCTACCTCTTTTCTCTGTGATGCAGACCCTTTTCTGGGTCGTCATGATCCTCTTCAGCCTAGCTACTACTAAGATTGTACATTATTCGTCCTTGACATACTTCCCAGTTACATGGCTCGCAGCCCATTATCTGTATGCTGTAGGTACACGTCGCACAACACCTACCCAGCCACTCAAGTACATGTTGTGTGCCATGGGCATGGGTATAGGCGCTGTACTAGCCGCCCTACCTGTCATAGGCTTGTACAAAGCGCTGTTATACAAGTGGGTAAGCGATCCTTTCACCAGGGCCCTGATCGCTACACCGGTAGCGTGGGCCTGGCGAGATACGTTAGTGGGGGTAATTTATATAGTGCTGACTGCATGGGCTTATCGGGCCTTTTGTAGGTTATCCGTGATGTCTTTTGCACGGTTGTCGAGCCTGGCTACTACCCTCAGTCTCATGCTAGGGACCCTGTGGATCGTGCCCAAAATAGAGGCACATGTCCAGGGGCCTGCCATCGCGTTTTACAAAGCCTGTGCAGGGCAAGCCGTGTATGTGCGCACGGTCGGGTTCAAGAGCTATGCGCATCTCTTTTACACACGCAAGGGTCAAGCTGACGAACCTATCTCACGAGACATCGCTACATTATTGGCAGGGCCCCTTGATCGGCCGGCTTATTTTGTAGTTCGGGTCACTGACCAAGGACTGCTAGCAGCTTACCAGGACGTGGTATACCTAAAAAAGGAAGGGGGATTTGCTTTTTACAAACGAGCGCCAGCATCATACTAGCCAATGGCGTCCAGAAAAGCCTGGGACAAGTGCGCCCACCGCTTATCGCGAGAAAAAATAACGCAGTTGCAACTATCCCCGATCCACTGTAGGTTTGCACTCAGAAAGTCAGTCATCAACCCGTAAGCACTGTACAAAGCCAATACCATGAGTACAAACGACGACGCCAACCCCATGCAAGAGCCCAAGCACACCATCTACCAATCCCACGATGCCTATGGCAGAAGCTCTCTCAAATATCAGACAATCATGATAGATTGTCTCAGAGGGCGGTTAGAACCAGAGTTGTTAGAACGCATTAATTTCGATACTCTAGAATTCATCTCCCCAGATTTCATCATTGGCGAGCAGCTGGCACAGTGTCAAAGCGATATCATCTGCAGGGTCGCTATCGACAACAACGATGACAAAGCAGATGCCATCTACTTCATTATAGAACTACAGAGTACACCGGACAGATACATGGCTAAGCGGCTGTATAAGTACAGGCTCTTACTCGCACTAGACCATGGAATAGAGCACGAAACTGAGATCATGCCTTTTGTACGGCTCATCTGCATGTATAATGGTCAAAAAGCGTATCCCTATTCCACCTATCTGTGCGATTGTGTAACCTATCCAGAGTTAGCCAGGAAGGACGGGATGTTGGATCAATTTGAGTTGTGGGATTTGAGTCAATCTACGATAGATGAGCTGTTACAGAAAGGGGGTAAAGCAGGCTTCTTTCAAGCTTTGCTAAAGCAAGGGATATCTGGGGAGTTTATAGAAGTGCTTCAGCAAGTAACGCCTGAGTATATACAACAGTTACCCCCTGATCATGTGTATAGCAGCGCGGTGTACATCTATCATAACAGCAAACCAGAGCAAGGAAAGGAGTGTCTCAGGTTACTATCTGAGCTCATTCGAGAAAAAACAGTAAAGGAGGAAGTGATGTCATATGCAGATAGCCTACGCTACGAAGGTGTAGCAGAGGGTAAACAGCTAGGTATAGTGGAGGGTAGGCAGCTAGGTGTAGAAGA
>JBCBRR010000045.1:0-9279 GCA_039819605.1 Bacteroidota bacterium
GCATACATCAGGTGCGTCGGCTGCGCGAAATCGAGCGCATCGCCGGCCACGTAGTCCGGCGCGTCGTCATGGTGGAAATGCTGGCCGACCAGTGCCTCCTCGCCGCCGAAGGGATACCAGCCGTCGGCGATCGCCGCGTCGAAATCGCGGTAGCGCTCGACCGCCGCCCGCACCGCCGCGACCTGCGCCAGCGCCTCGGCCGTGGGCGGGTGTGCGGCGCCGCCGACGGCATCGGCAGCACTACGGCCGACACCGCTCTTCGTAAAGATTTACTGGGCCTCGTCGCCTTTCGATACTTCTCGGCGCTTCAGCTCGTCCCTGATCAAGACCGCTTTTTCATAGTCTTCTTGAGATAAGAAAAAGGATAGGAGACGGTCGAGTGTTTCCTCAGAACAACCTTGTACTACCCCTGGATCCTTCTTGATGCGCTTGGTGTACGACAGGAGTGAGGCTAGCTTCGGCACTTTCTTAGAAACGTGCTTCTGCTTGAACATGAGATGCTCAGCCTCGTCCAATAAGGCGTTGTGGATGTACAAAGGCGCCTGAAAACGCAACCCTAAGGCAATGGCATCCACCGCTTTGGTGTCGAGTATCATCTTGTCTTGCCCATTGGTTAGGAAAACTTTTGCGGTAAACTCGTCATCCTTGAAAGTTGTGATCACGGTCTCGGTTATGTGATAACCTACTTTCTTGAGGAGCTTTCGAACAACATCATGGATCAGTGGCGGCTTGGATTCGCCCTCTTCGCTGCCTCCCATGACATTGGGCATCTCACTGAGATCTACGGTTATGGGAAACTGACGCTCCCCTTCGGCTTCCCCGAGCATGAGTGTGCAGGTGTTATTCTGGCTTTGTCCTGTACTCATGTCGACGCTCATATTGACAAAAAGACCTAATAGTTCTAGCTTTATCTTATTTTTCATAACTGGTGTGTATGGTTGGCTTCTTTTGGGGTGCAAGATGCTGAATATTGCTGTCATTTGCAATATGTAAGCGAATGCCTAGACGTACATTCACTATATTGGGCATCGCATGTATAATAGTGCATTAGATTAGTAATGATTATGGGCCTACTACGCTGGCTGGCTAAGCAGCTCTTTACCTTATTGGGCTGGCAAATTGTGGGCGATTTGCCGTCAGATATCACCAAAGCGGTCGTTGTCATGGCACCGCATACGAGCCAGTGGGATCTTTTCTACGTGCTTATGTCAACGTTCATCAAGCAGATTCCAGCTAAGTTTGCCATCAAAAAGGAGGCTATGTTTTTCCCCATCGGGCCTGTCCTGCGCTGTGTCGGCGCTGTTCCTATCCATAGAGGTGGCCTGATGCAACAGGATAAACCGTTGAGCCAAGTGGGCCTTATGGTGGATATGCTGGCCAAGTATGATAAGCTACTCCTGATGATAGCCCCGGAGGGTACCCGGCAGTATGCACCGCAGTGGCGGACAGGTTTCTATTATACAGCGCTCCAAGCACAGGTCCCACTCGTATTGAGTTATTTGGATTATGCCCGTAAAGAAGCAGGCATTGGCCCCATTTTCTATCCGACAGGGTGTATCGAAGCGGATCTGGAAAAGATACAGGCTTTCTATAGGGATAAATCGGGCAAGTACCCTGAGCAGGGTGTCCGCTGAGCTCTATTGGGTTAGCTGACTGAGGTCGACGCTTGGGGATGCTCACGCTCGTGCTGTGATAACAGCTGGTTGAGCTCTTGGACCAAAGCAGGGGTCAGTACGTGTTCGATCGATTCGGCATCTTCATGTACGTGGTCAGGTTGAATCTTCAGGTATTGCCGCAAATAACGCTCCCACAGTTGGTACCGTTGGCTGACTGCTTTGCCCAGGTGATGGCCTCGGTTGGTCAAACGCCACATGTCGCGCTCCTTGATGACCAGCCCCCGTTTTTGTAAGTGTTGCAGTCCCCGCAGCAATACGCGGAGCGACATGGCTCTGTGCTGTGTCAGGGTGGTTACAGATCGGCCGCAGAAAAAATCTTGGTCTTGCTGCCCGAGCTCGTAGAATACTTTCAAAATGTTCTCGGCAAGTATCTTCCGGCGCTGCTGACGCCGACGTAGCTGGCGCGCTAGCAACCCCTGCTTAGGCGCTAGGAGAAAGGAACCATACGCTAGGAACGTAATGCAAATCACGACCCAAGGCCCTGTGGGCATGTTGGGCCATATGTAGGACATGTAGCTGCCCCCGAGACCGGCTAGTAGCCCCAATACGGCTGATAGGCATACGAGGGTGCCAAAGCGATCTGTCCAGTACCGGGCTGCCGAAGCTGGTGTAATCAGCGTAGCGGCTATCAGGACAATGCCTATGGCACGGATGCCTATGACAATGGCTAAGACAGTCAGGCCTGAGAATACCAGCTCTAGCTGCCGGACGGGGAGCCCAATGCATTGGGCAAATGTTTTGTCAAAAGCGATCAGCGCAAACACTTTGGCAAAGGCTAAGAACGTAACTATGACGAGGCAGCTGAGTATAACCAATGTAGATAGATCCTCTGCCATCAGCGCAGCCGCTTTGCCAAACAGAAAATTGCCTAGCCCAGCTTGGGCGGGCTGGCCGCTGTTTTGTATGATGGAGAGCAGCAGGGTGCCTATGCCAAATGCAATGGATAAGACCAAGGCTATGGCGGTGTCTTCGTGCAGCTTGGTGTGGGTGATGATGCTGTCTACACATTGTAGGGCCAAGGCCCCTGTGATGCAAGCTCCGAGGGTCAGGGGTAAGGGATGGTGACTCCCGGTGATCATGAACGCGAGGCATATGCCGGGGAATATGGCATGGGCAATGGCGTCCCCTAGCAAAGCTTTTTTCTTGAGCAATGCCAAGGCACCTACGATGGCCCCGGTACTTGTCATGAGTAGGGTGCCTAACACGACATACCTGACGTTTGGGTCGGAGAGAGAGAAAAACGCAACGCCAGCTGGCATGGACCGACAAATTGCCTCTCTAGGTATGGCTTTCCCTAGCGTATCGCTGCTCTGTATGCAAGAGCTCGCTGACATGGCTCAATAGCGTTAGCTGGCTGCCGTAGGTCTCCTGCAATAGCGTAGTGGTTAGCATATCTTGGGCAGGCCCGGCCCCGATGAGGCGCATATTGAGCAGAATCACCCACTCAAAGTAATCTCGGGCGGTTTGTAGGTCGTGGTGTACCACAATGACCGACTTGCCTTGCTGGGCCATGGTTTTTAGAAGCTGGATAATGATCTTTTCCGTAGCGGCGTCGATCCCTGCGAAGGGCTCGTCCATCAGGTAGAGCGTGGCGCGCTGGGCTAGGGCCCTAGCCAAAAACACACGCTGCTGCTGCCCGCCAGAAAGCTGGCCAATCTGCCGATCTGCCAGTGCCTCCATCCCTACTTGGGCTAGGCATTCCATGGCGAAGGCTTTATCCGTTTGGCTGGGGCGCCTGAAAAGGCCTAGCTCTCCGTACCTGCCCATCAATACTACATCGTGGACCGAGGCTGGGAAGTTCCAGTCTACGGACTCGCGCTGGGGGATATAGCTGACTTGCTTCCTGACTTTCGATAGGGCTTCTCCAAAAAGTTGTACATAGCCACTATCGAGGGGTATAAGCCCCATGATGGCTTTGAGTAAGGTAGATTTACCGGCACCATTGGGCCCGATAATACCCATCAACTTCCCAGCAGGTAGACGTAGGTCCACGTCCCACAAAACGGGCTTTTTGTGATAGGATATGGTTAGGTCATGTATTTCGACTACGGGGGCTGTTGACATTACTTCAAGGCGTTTACGATGGTGGTGACATTGGCATACATCATGCCGATGTAAGTGCCTGCTGGGGTACCTGCTTCTCCCAAAGCGTCGGAATACAAGGCAGTAGCCAAGATCACAGGGTGACCCCGCTGCTTACAGCCAGCTACTACAGCTCGCAAGGGTTTGTCAGGCACCGAAGTTTCTGGAAAGATAGCCTTGATCTTGCGTTCTACAATAAAACGGACCAGGTCGGTTATATCCCGCAGGCCGCATTCCTCTAGCGTAGATATACCTTGCAACCCCCGAACTTCTACGCCATAGGCACGCCCCCAATAGCCAAAGGCGTCGTGGGCTGAGATCAATACCCGCTGTGAGGCGGGGATCTGTTGGATGGCGGTTTGGACAGCTTGGTGCAAGTGATCCAATTGGGCCACATACAGCTGCGTATTCTCTTGGTAATGGCTCCTGTTGATGGGGTCGGCTGCTTGTAGGTGGCTACTGATGTATTGCACCACCTGCCGCCATAGGGATGCGTCAAACCAAATGTGTGGATCGATGCCCTGAGCAAAGTTGGGATCAACTAGATAGTGGGCGGTATCGATCCCATCGCTGGCTGCATACACCGGCTTGCGCAGCCCATACTTGTGTAGGATATCGGCCATTTTCCCTTCTAGATGTAGCCCATTATAGAAAATGACATCGGCTTTCACCAGGGCTTGGATATCCCGGGGGGTGGCCTTGTACATATGTGGATCAATCCCGGGTTTCATCAGGGTGATTACCTCTGCCCGGTCTTGTACAATATGGTGTACCGCATCGCCTAGCATGCTGGTGGTAACTACAATCTTGAGCTTGCGGGGTGCTGGTTGCGCTTGTGTATTTGTGCCCCAACCCCATAGCGCGAGTAGGGTACATACGATGGGGAGGTAGCGGATAGCGGGGAAGGGCATGTCTTGGATACGTGGCATCGGCAACTTAAGGAGCTAGTAAGATATGGTCACTGGCTTGGAGGGATATATTGACGGCAGGCTGCCCGTCGATGCTGATATCGACCGATTGGTCGAAAGTAATTTTCTCCATCAGCTTGATTTTCGCCCCCAGGTAGATACCTCGCTTGCTAAGATACGATAAGAAAGCCGGCCCCTTTTCTCGAATGGCTACCACAATACCGGTTGCTTTTTCTGCGAGCTGGGTCAAGGCGACTTCCCCACGGTTGCGCATCTGCCCGTGTATGTCGGGGATTGCTTCCCCATGTGGGTTGTAAGCTGGGTGGCCTAGGAAATGGTCCAAGCGTTGCATGAGTAGTGGGGACTGAATGTGTTCGAGCTGTTCGGCTACGTCGGTTACTTCCTCCCAAGCAAATTTGAGCTTTTCAATGAGAAACACCTCCCAGAGTCTATGCTTACGCAGTATTTGTACGGCCTCACTGCGCCCGCAAGGTGAGATGTGCACACCTTGATATTTCTTGTATTCGACCAGGCCCTTGTGGTGTAGGCGCTGTACCATGTCCGTAACGGCCGCTGCGCTTGTGTGCAGCATGGCAGCTAGGTGGTTGGTAGGGATAGACTGCTGCTGATGCTGCTCAGATAGCCGATAGATGGCCTTTAAATAGTTTTCCTCAGCTTGCGTGCGATGTGTCATGGGTGCTTAAATCATCTGGATAGGCGCAAATATAGTCATTTAAGCGCATATAAAAACACATTTAAGCAGGTCTAATAGGCGCTATGAGGCGCCAGCTGACGGCTACTCGCGCTGGGGCTGGGGGTAGGTTGCGCATAGGCCCTGTAAGCGGCTTACGCTCGGGGAAAGCCTGCCAAATATTATTTGATTTTCGAGGATACCCTATTGATCATCAACTTATTTTCCTATGATACTTCATCTTATACTTGAAGTGTATCTACCGGATCCGTGGCGGTTGCAGGGCCTTGTAACCTAAGGTATATCCAGCTATTTTTGCAGGTATGGCTACCCCTACCGAAATAGAGCAACTAGCTACCACCGTAGATGCTGCTTGGGAAGATAGGACTTTGCTGCAGCAGGCAGCCGTCCAGGCGACTATACGGTCCGTGATCGATGGGCTTGACAAGGGCCTGTATAGGGTAGCTGTCGAGGAGGCAGGTCAGTGGCAAGTGTATGCCTGGCTCAAGAAAGCCATCGTACTGTACTTCTTGATCCAGGATAAAACCTTGACGGCAGCAGGTCCCTGGGCGTTTTACGACAAGATCCCCTTAAAGCAAAACTTCACAGCGTTGGGAGTGCGGGTAGTACCCCCAGCTACGGCCCGCTATGGCGCTTGTGTACGCAGTGGGGTCGTCTTAATGGCCTCTTACGTCAACATAGGGGCCTATGTAGATGCGCATACCATGGTGGATATTGGGGCAGTCATAGGGAGTTGTGCCCAGCTGGGCAAGCACATTCACGTGAGTGCTGGTGCGGTTATCGGGGGTGTGTTGGAGCCCATTCAGGAGCAGCCGGTGATTATTGAAGATGGTGCCTTTATTGGTGCGCAATGCGTAGTGGCTGAGGGTGTATGGGTTCAAAAAGAAGCCATACTGGGGGCTGGGGTAACCCTGACGGCCAGCACGCACATTGTGGATGTGACGCAGGCAGCAGGGCCTAAAGAATACCGAGGCTGGGTTCCGGCTAGGTCAGTGGTAATACCTGGCACATACCCTAAGCCATTTCCTGCGGGCACCTACCAAGTTCCCTGCGCCTTAATCATTGGGCAGCGCACCCAGCAAACGGATTTGAAAGTGTCGTTAAATCAGGCGCTTCGAGAATACCACGTCAGTGTCTAGCGGATATAGCCCTATATTCGCTCCTTGATCTTAGCCACAGAGGCTACTGTATCCTCGGTCTGCAAGCGTATCAAACGCACTCCTTGGGTATTGCGACTCCTGACCCGCACGTCGTGGATTGGGATCCTGATGGCTGTCCCAGACGTATTGATGATGAGCAGCTCATCTGTGTCGGTCACCGCTTTGATGGCCACTAGCGAGCCTGTTTTGCGGGTGATGTTCAGCGTCTTAACCCCCTTACCTCCCCGCTTTGTAATGCGGTAGTCAGCTGCCGAAGAACGCTTTCCAAAGCCCTTTTCAGCAATCACCATAAGTTCGGTACGCAGCTGGTCCAAAGCTACCATACCCACTACCCGATCATCTGGGCCGGCCAGTGTAATGCCTTTGACACCTGCTGCCACCCTGCCCATGGTCCGCACATCCTGTTCATGAAAATGTATGGCCCTACCGGAACGTAGCGCCATGATCAGGTGGTTATTGCCTTGGGTGAGCTTGACGGAGAGGAGCTTGTCTCCTTCTTGAATCCGAATCGCCTGGATACCATTGGACCTGGGCTTGGCATAGGCAGATAAGGGCGTTTTCTTGATCATACCTTGCGTAGTGCATGCAATGGTAAAGTGGTTGGCGACGTAGTCTGGGTCATCCAGGCTTTTGGCTCGGATCACCGCCTGTACGTGATCTCCTGGCCCAATTTGGATGAGGTTTTGAATGGCCCTACCCTTGGCGGTTTTGCTACCTTCGGGCAAGCTATAGACCTTTTTCCAATATACTTTACCTAAGCTGGTGAATATCAGCAAATACTGATGGGCCGAGGCCACGAACATATGGCTGATGAAGTCACTTTCGTGGGCATTGGAGCTACGTGCGCCCACGCCCCCTCGATTTTGGGTGCGATAGGCGGTTAGGGGGGTTCTTTTTACATACCCTTGGTTAGAGATCGTGATCACCATCTCGTCGTCAGGGATCATATCTTCTACCTGGAAGTGTTTGCTATCCTGTTCGATAACGGTCTGGCGCACATCTCCATATCGGTCCCGCAGTACAATCAGCTCTTCCTTAATAAGCCGCATGCGGAGTGCCTGGTCAGCCAGGATCTCACGCAATCGGGCGATGGTCTGCGTTACCTCTGCATGTTCCTGTATAATTTTTTCCCGTTCCATGCCGGTTAGGCGTTGGAGGCGCATTTCTAGAATGGCTTTGGCTTGTGTCTCGCTCAGCTCAAATTGCTCTACCAGGGCTTTTTTGGCTACTTCAGCGTCTTTAGAAGCCCGTATGAGCTCGATAATACGGTCTAGGTGGTCTAAGGCAATCAGATACCCCGCTAGCAGGTGCAGGCGTTTTTCTAGATGATCTAGCTCATACTGGGTCTTGCGGGTCAGCACTTCGTGTCGGTGCCGCACAAAGTGTTGAATCAGGGTCTTCAGATCCAGCAGTTGGGGTTTCCCGTCCACCAGAGCCACATTATTGACTCCAAAAGAAGACGATAGGGCGGTGTGCTTGTACAGGTTGTTCAGGACTACTTGGCCGATGGCCTCCTTTTTCAGGTCGTAGACAATGCGTAGACCTTCTTTGTCCGATTCATCCCGGATGTCGGAAATGCCTTCTATCTTTTTGCCATTGACCAGGTGGGCTGTCTTTTCTATCAAGAGCGCCTTATTGACCATGTAGGGGATCTCCGTGACGATAATTTGCTCTCTGCCGTTGGCGGCTGCTTCGATGGTTGCCCTAGCCCGCAGGGTAATTTTGCCCCTACCCGTTTTATAAGCGTCCAGGATACCTTGGTAGCCATGAATAATGCCTTTTGTAGGGAAATCAGGCCCTTGGATATATTCCATGAGGCCTTCGGTCGTAATCTCTGGATCATCGATATAGGCCACAGTGCCATTGATTACCTCCGTTACATTATGGGGGGGCATATGGGTGGCCATCCCCACGGCGATGCCAGAGCTACCATTGATCAGCAGGTTCGGTAATTTAGCTGGCAGTACGGTTGGCTCTTCGAGTGATTCATCGAAATTGGGCTTGAAGTCTACGGTGTTTTTGTTGAGATCTGCCAAGAGTTCTTCAGCCGCGCGTGCCAGGCGGGCTTCTGTATACCGCATGGCGGCAGGCTCATCTCCATCGATAGAGCCGAAGTTACCTTGCCCTTCGACCAGTGGATAGCGCAGGGACCATTCCTGTTCCATCCTGACCATGGCATCATATATAGAAGCGTCTCCGTGCGGGTGGTATTTACCTAGTACTTCGCCTACGATTCGGGCTGCTTTTTTAAAAGGTTTATTGTGTGTCAGGCCTACTTCATACATGCCATACAAAACCCGACGATGTACAGGCTTTAGGCCATCGCGTACATCGGGCAGGGCCCGAGCAATGATCACCGACATGGAGTAGTCGATGTAGGCGGTGCGCATTTCATCAGCGATACTGATGGGAATAATTTTCTCTTGGGGTCCGGTAGCCATGGTGCTATCTATTCTATATTCTATAATTCTAGAAACCCACTGGCAGTTGCAGCTGCCAGTGGGTTTTGCTTTGCAGTTTCTTGTAAAGTTAGGGCGAGCAGCAGGTATTTACAAGCTTTCGTAGTGGCTTGTAAATACCTATGGGGCTGTCCTAGATAACACGAAGATACAGTGAGAACGGATTTCCCTACGATAAGGGGAATATCTTGGTAGTGTGATGAGGGGGTTCACGCTTTTACGTGGCTGTAGGTGTAGCTTATCAAGTTCGGGTTTTACGAGACTTTCCCTGCGGGGGGCTTC
>JBCBRR010000046.1:0-9057 GCA_039819605.1 Bacteroidota bacterium
GACAATCGCGGGTGATTTTTTTGGTTACTTTTTTCATCATAGGAAAAAAGTAACGAAGCCCCCCGCAGGGGAAAAAGCTTCGTGAAACCCAAACTTAACAAACTACAACTACAGCTTCATAGAACGATAGAAACCCAGATACGTAAAGCCCATCATAGTCACAGGTGATTTTTTGGTTACTTTTTCATCATAGGAAAAAGTAACACCCCCTTACCCCCTACCCTTCAACTTCTTGGATGAAACTCCTGAATCACCTGTTTCAAATACCCTCTATCCAAATGCGTATACACCTCCGTCGTAGTAATATGCTCATGCCCTAACATCATCTGTACAGCCCGTAAATCAGCCCCACCCTCTACCAAATGCGTCGCAAAACTATGCCGTAAAGTATGCGGACTGACAGTCTTAACTAACTTGGCCTTCTGCGCCAACGCCTGTATCATAAGAAATACCGCCACACGGGTCAACGTGGCCCCATATCGGTTCAAAAACACATAATTGGCAAACGCCTGCTGCACACGTAGGTGCGAACGCGCCTCCATTAGGTAGCTGCGCAAATGCTGCAGCGCAGGCTGCCCGATGGGTACCGCACGCTCCTTATTGCCCTTGCCCATAACGCGTACAAACGCCTCGTCAAAGTAGATATGACTGATCTTTAAACCCAGCAACTCCGATATGCGTAGCCCCGCCCCATATAAGGTTTCTACAATGGCCCGATCCCGTATACCAGTAAACGTAGTTAGGTCAATGGCAGCTAACAATTGCTCAATTTCATGCACTTCCAAAACATCCGGCAACTTGCGCGTTATGCGGGGCCGCTCCAAACCCTGAGTAGGTACATCCTCGATGTAATTCTCTAAGAGCAGCCATTCGTAGAATGACCGAATCCCCGAGATCACACGCGCCTGCGTGGATGCCCCAATGCCCAACGTGTGCAGATACACTAGAAAATCCTGTAAGTGGCTCCGCTGTACACACAGTGGCGAGACATCTGCCGGCAGAAAATGCTGCAACTTCTTCACATCTCGCTCATAAGCCTCTATGGAAGCCGCAGAGAGCGAACGCTCCAACCGGAGATAAATGACAAACTTTTTCAGCAGGTCTTCCCAAGTCATAACCGCTCGTATACCGCAATGATACCCTAAACTACAAATCTAAACCGAAACATCACTATGCAAACAGCGCAGATTTGGTTAGATTTGAAAGCCAAAGACGAAACCAGCACATCATGTCTACTGTACCCCATCATTGTCAAACCGCAGCTAAAAAGCCCAGGGTCCGCGCGATAGGCACCGAAAGCTTTGCCAAGCTGGTGCTGAAAAGCGACGTATTTGTAGATAAAACCCTACTTATCCAAGAATTTTTGGAGCGCGAGGATGAAGTAGCGCTCATTACCCGCCCGCGACGCTGGGGCAAAAGCTTGAACATGGACATGCTGAAATGCTTCCTAGCTATCGAGGTGGATGCGCAAGGGAAAGCCCTACCCCAACCCCAATGCCTTCATCACAAAATATTTGCCGGAGGCGAAGTTGCCTTGGGACCTGACGCCGACCAGGTGAAACAGCTATCTCCGCTTAAGATAGCCCAGGAGTATCCCGACTTAGTACGTCACCATCAGGGAAAATATCCCGTGATCCGGCTAGGATTGAAAGATGTCAGGGGCCGTTCATATCTACAGATAGAAAACGCGCTCAAAGAGAAGATTACAGAATTGTACAGAGAGGATCGATATCTGGCCCCCTACAGAGCACAAGCTGCAGCCGGGTCACTCAAAGGCGAGTACAAAAAACTACAGCGTTACTTTGACGAGACACTTACCCGAGAAGATATTGTGAATAGCCTTCGTTTGCTGAGCTGGGTGCTGAATAAGGACTTTGGCCAGCCGGTCTACATACTCATCGACGAATACGACACGCCCATCAACCAAGCTTACCTGAAACTTCAGGACAAAGCCGAGTTCGAGAAAGTTTTAGAACTGTTTCGAGAACTGTTGGGGGCTACTTTGAAGGGCAACCCCTATCTCGCACAGAGTTTAATTACAGGCATCCTTCGGATTGCTAGGGCTGATCTTTTCTCCAACCTAAATAACGTCCAGGAATATACCTTGCTCGATCAGGAGTTTATCACATTTTATGGCTTCACGCAACTCGAAGTAGACGAGCTACTCACGCAAGTAAACATGTCTACAATCTCCGAAGAGATCCGGCGCTGGTACAATGGGTATACATTTGGAAAGCATATATTCTACAATCCTTGGTCCATCATGTGCTGCCTAGGCAAAGAAGGCGCGCTCGACCACTACTGGCTTGACAGTGGCGGAACGCAGCTGATCGACTCCGTGTTGCTCTCGGATGCAATACAACCAGATCTCCAGACCCTTATAGACGGGGGTGCCCTCAGCACATCGATCATGAAGCAGATCAGCTTTGACGACATCACAGAGCTGGAAGGGCTATATAGCCTACTGCTCTTCAGTGGCTATCTAAAACCTAAGAACCCACAAGAGAAGCCCAGCACAACCACCTATGAGCTGTCTATACCTAACTACGAAGTGCAGCATATCTACGAACGGTGGCGGATGCGGTGGGTAAATAAGAAAAAGTGGGATTGGTCGAAGAGGGGCTGGCACAAATTGTGAACAAAAAGTACAGCACCCAAGTGAAGTCACAGCGCCACATCAAGAAGATATTGCAAGTATGCCTAGCCTTTTGCGGCAAGGACGTAGCCGTACAGCACGCACACGTAGACCTACAGGAGTAGCGTATATTTGTTATGAAGTTGCAGAATAGCCAAAACCATATGATTCCAAATGACTAACTATGAAGAAAAAACAACCTTTGCATGACCAAAAACCAGCTGAGCCACAAGCCGACGCTCATACAACCCAAACGCCCGAAGCAGAGACCACACCCGTATCCGAAGAGGTATCTGAGGCGCCGACTGGAGCAACAGCAGATGCTCAGCAAGCCTTAGCCAGGGCACAGACAGCCCTGAATGAATCCCAAGAAAAGTACATCAGGCTGTACGCAGAGTTTGACAACTTCCGCAGGCGGACAACCCAAGAAAAGGCCGCCATGCGCGACATCGCCAACGAGGCCATGATTAGGTCATTTCTGCCTATCCTAGACGACTTTGAGCGCGCACTAGCCACAGCGGCAGCGGACAATACATCGGCAGGCGCTTTACAAGAAGGTATCCGACTGATCTACGATAAATGCAAGCGTTGGCTAGAGGAGGTCACGGTCACATCCATGGAGATCGGCGTAGGCACTGATTTTGACGCGGAATTACACGAAGCTATTATGCAGACCCCAGTCGAAGACAAGGCCCTGCAGGGCAAGATCATAGAAGTAGTAGAAAAGGGATATCACCTAAAAGATAGGGTACTACGCGTTGCCAAAGTTATCATCGGGTCATAGAAGATGGAGAAAAGAGACTATTACGACATACTGGGCGTCAAGCGAGATGCCAGCCCAGAAGAAATCAAGAAAGCATACCGAAAAGTAGCGCTCAAGCACCACCCGGATCGCAATCCTGACGACCCGAGTGCTGAAGAGAAGTTCAAAGAAGCCGCCGAAGCCTACGAAGTGCTCGGGGATCCACAAAAGCGAAGTCGTTATGACCAGCTGGGGCACGCGGGCGTTCAGCAGGGAGGCAGGGCTCCCGACATGCGGATGGAGGACATATTTGAGCAATTTAGGGACGTATTTGGCGGAAGTCCTTTCGAGTCCTTTTTCGGGCGATCCAAGCGCGGCAGCAACCTAAGCATCAAGCTCAAGCTCACACTACAAGAGATTGCACAGGGTGTTGAGAAAAAGATCAAGGTAAAACGTTACGCAGCCTGTGTAGATTGCGGGGGCAACGGCGCCCAGAACGGCACAGCGTTAAGCACGTGTATGAAGTGTCAGGGCACAGGCCAGGTACATAGGTTAGCGACTACCATGTTGGGGCAGGTCATGACCAAGACAGTTTGCCCACGGTGTCAGGGGATGGGCGAGACTATAGAGACTCCCTGTAGCAGTTGCCAGGGTGATGGCAGGCTACAGCAAGAGGAGGTATTAAATCTGAAGATTCCGGCGGGGATAACGCAGGAGATGAAGTTATCCATGTCGGGCAAAGGGAATAGAGGGCCTCAAGGGGGCCAGCCTGGGGATCTGATTATTTCTGTAGAGGAAAAGCCAGACCCAGTATTTACCCGAGAGGGCAACAATGTACATTGTCAGCTACACGTCAGTTTTGCAGATGCTGCGTTAGGCAGTGAGCAAGAGGTAGCCACGATAACGGGTAAGGCTAAGATTAAGTTGATGCCAGGCACGCAAAGCGGTAAGATATTGCGGCTACGGGGCAAAGGCATTAAAGACTTAGAGGGCTATATGGTAGGTGATCAGATTATACACGTACAGGTATGGACCCCCCAGAAGTTAACCAAAGAAGAGCGGGATATCTTAGAGGCGCTCAAAAGCTCACCCAATTTCACGCCTGACCCAAAGAGAGGTGAGAGGAGCTTTTTTGAAAGAGTGAAGTCCTTCTTCTACGAGAAGTAGCCTACCTACTGAGAGCTGGCTGGCTTTGTACCCGGCATCTTACCTTGGCTACGTGCCATGTTGTAAGCCAGTGTATAGAGCATCCGGCTACCCACTTCAGCATCCCATGCCAGGTTATCTCCAGGCGCTACTTCACACAGATCGAAGCCGATAATCTTCTTACCTGCTGTATTCAGCGCATCGAATAGATAGCGAGCCTCATTAAAATCCAGCCCACCGGGGACGGGCGTACCCGTTCCCGGGCACAGCTTCGCATCCAATCCATCGATATCCAGGCTTACGTACACCTTTTCGGGCAGTGTAGCTATAATTTCCTGGCAACTAGCTTTCCATGTCACCCCTTGGAAGCGTTGGTTTTTGAGATATCTATCCATGAAATTCACCACGCGACCTTTCTCGGCCTGTGTAATTTCTATTTCCTCTTCCGTATAATCTCTCAGCCCCACTTGGATCAGCTTTTTCACTTGGGGCACTTTCAGCGCGTTATACATAATCGAGGCATGCGAGTACGTAAATCCTTGGTAGGCTTTTCGCAGCGCCGCGTGGGCATTAATGTGTAATATGCCAAAGCTTTCATTCCTTTCAGCCAGTGCCTCAATCAGACCCAGGGGAGTACTATGATCTCCACCCAGCACAGCCACCAATTTACCCTTATTCAGATAATTTAGCGCTTTCACCTTAACATCATTTTTAAACTGTCGGGTATGCCGATTCACTTTCTGGAGTACATCTTTACGAGGTGCGGGGCAGTCCATATCCCATTCAGCCGTATGGATATAATTCGCGGTATCATGTCGTAATTCATCGCTCAGCATTTTCCAATCGTGGGGTATAGGCAGCATGAAGATACCCATTTCGTGTATGGGGGTATGTTCGTAGGCGAATAGGCTTAATTTATAGGAAGCCTTTAATATACTTTCTGGGCCCAGTGAAGCGCCCGAGCCCGAGGTTCCTGTCACGTCCCAGGGGGCGGGGATAATGACGACGGGAGCTTCTTGTAGAGAGCAAGGGAGGTGGAATAGATTCGTTTTACTGCTAGGAACTTCGAGGGGATAGGGGAAGAGTCGCATGGCTTTAGGGTTTGGGGTTGTGTTCTATTCGCGAAAATAGTAAAATGTGGATGGGATAAAAAATAAGGGGGGGGGGGGGGGTAGTGGGTTGGGTTGGAGGTGAGGGCTGAGGGAGGTTGTGGGTTGGAGAAGTTGAAGGGAAGTGTGTATTGGGGGATGGGAAGCTAGGGGTATGAGGGGAGGTGAGGAAGGGCCTGTGTTGGGGGTTGGAGGAGTTGAGGGATAGTGGTGTGAGGGCTGAGGGGAGGCTGTATTGTGGGTTGGAGAGGTTGAGGTGAGGAAGGGCTTGACTTTGTAGGGAATGTTTTGTAAGGTTGAGTTGAGGAGGTGATGGTGGTGTTTAGTGATAGAGCTAGGGGTGATGGAGAGCGTTGATAGGGGCGTGGGGGAGTGGTTTTGAAAGAGTACTTGACTTTGTGCGAAATGTTTTGTAAGATGCATTGTGAAGTTGAGTCAAAAATCTAGACCAGCAACATTTGACAGCAAGCATTAACTTTTAAATCGAACCTTATCATGAAACCGATGCATCAAAAAAACTTATCACGCACTTTACTCATCGCATTCTTTCTGCAGAGTTGCGGAATAGAAGTTCCTATACCAGGACATCAACCAGAAGGAGTTGTGCCTGATGGAGTACAACAACTCGAAACCACATCTGGTGGTTCCGCTGCACCACCACTACCTGTACCAGAGTTGCAGGAGCCATATGGCTTTACACGTTCTCACGATGGACCCGCCCAGGCCTTGCCTGGTGTAAGTTCGGCAACTGTCCAAGATGGAGCTGTTGAAGAGCCGCAGTCTACCGCAACAGAGCTAACTGAAGTAGATAAGCTTTTCAATGCCATCCGTGATGGCGGAGCTGATGAGGTAAACAGCTTACTCAGTAAGGACAGAGGATTGCTGGAGGTGCTTTCAGAAAGGGATGATGAGGTTGGTCGAAAGCAGGAGTATACGCTATTGATGTATGCGGCTCATTTGGGTTCTGAGTCTATGGTCAGGTTATTGCTATCGTGGAAGCCGGAGATTAATAAGGCTAATAAAGACGGCCTTACTGCACTACATATGGCTGCTGCTAAGGGTCACTTGGCAGTGGTGAAATGTCTTAAGGAAGCAAGAGCACAATTGGATTTTACCAGTAAGGATGGCAGGACCCCGATGCACCTAGCTGCCCTCAAAGGACATTTAGAGGTAGTAAAGTACTTGGATAAGAATGGCGCTAAGTCTGATATAAGAGACGGTAGCGGCTTGACAGCCTTTTACTTGGCCTCAAGCGCCGGCCACGCATCAGTAAAAGAATATTTGCTTCAAAGAGTTATTGATAAGCATTACGCTGACCTCTTGAAGGCTATAGACGCAGGAGAAGTAGAGAAAGTTAATGAAATCATCGCTGCTTTGCGGCAGTTGATTGATAGCGTGGATGCTAGGATTGCAACAGTCAAGCGCTACATGAACCAATTGAGTGAAGACCGTGGTTCTGCCTGGCGTGATACTTCTGAGGGCAGGTCAGTCATAAGTAAGCTAGAAGTCGTTGCACAAGAGGGTGCCTATTCCTTGATGCTAAAAGACGCTGTACAGGAATTCACGATTAGCGAGTCGTCTGAGAATCGATCCAAGCTGATCCATATTTTACTTCAGCTAGCCTCCTTACATCAAGAGCAAGGGAAAGCGCTGGGAGATCTGCGCTATTACACAGATGCAGCCACCTGTTATCAGTATGTACTGAGTATCTGTGGAGAAGAGGATATAGCCGCGTGTTACGAACTCCAAATGAATTTAGCTCATCAAGGCTTATTGACCATTAGGGAAGTTCTAATTCCTGATTCTTCCATAGACGACATTAAGCTTCAAGAGGAGATAGCGGGGGATAAGCAAGAGCTAGAAGGGTTGCGCGTTTATGCCCAAGTAGAATCTGCTAAGCTAGAAGCACTCCTGAATCAACATAGTACTCCAGAAGAAGAGCGAGCTAACGAAGCGACGTACATACAGCGTAGTAAAGCGTTATTCCATGACATAGCCGAGAGAATCAAAGCCTTTTTAGCTCGTCTCTATCGTGAGAGCGAACAGGAATTGGGTCCTGCTCCTTGCAAATATACCGTCATGGGCTTAGGGTCTATGGCTTTACAACAGATGACGCCCTATTCAGACCTAGAGTTTGCTATTCTCATGGAAGAATGTACCAATGAAGTGGCAGCTAGAGCGTACTTCAAGTGTCTAACCCATCTAGTGAACTTCAGAGCGATCAACTTGGGTGAGACAAACATTCCGAGGGATAAATATGGCGTCGGTTTAGATCATCTGGTGAAGACAGGGATCAATCTTGATTTAGGAGGCAAGACCCCATTAGGCAGGCAGGACAAGCCTTATACATTGATACAGACCGTAGCAGGTATGCTGCACTATTTGAGAAATGCGGGCAACAGCGTGGAGCATATAGATAAGCACCTACCCTACATTTTGGAGAGTACTTGTCATGTGCATGGAGATGAGCAGCTTTACGAAGCCTATGAGGCACAGAAGATAACATTCCTTGCGGATCCAGTAATCTACAAGGCCAGGGCTATGAAAAGGATGCTAGAAGGCGTTGTAGAGTGGGATTACAGCCATCCAGATGTAGTGGGCCCTAGCAAGAAGCAGCTTGGCAACATAGAAGAATTTCAGTTACAGTTTGATATGGGAGATCAGGGTAAGCTATACGATGTAAAAAAAGAGATCTATCGCTTACCCGACAGATTGTTATACGGTTTAGCCTTTTATTACGGAATAGTGCCTGGAAGTGGATGGGATGCGGTAGAGCAGTTATTCGAGCTTGGGGTGATACGTTCAGGAACTGTTCAGCATTTAGGCTACATAATGAGCTTCGCTAACATGCTACGTTTGCAAACCTACTTACACTATGGCCAACAGCACGATCGTGTAACGATGCTGGGCGGCTTAAGTCAAGAAGAAGCTCAGGGAGAGATACAAAGAGTTCTTTGTTTGTCTAAGGAGGCATTGAAGGCCGATAGTAGTTTGTTTAAGTACTACTACACCGCTATACCCCTTCACCGCAGGATGGAGTCATTTTTTGATAAGCTAGATGTGCCCAGGAAGTTGCTGCGAGAATACGCTGAGGGTCCTCTCTATTATTTACATCACTTGCTGGAAGGGCTGTTTAGAGAAAATATGCCGAGTATTATCGAAGAAGCCGGTTTCTTCTTAGGAGACTCATTTTATGACAATAGTGCTCAGGTAAAAGGTGATATATATCTAAGGTTGTTACAACAGAGAGAAGCTGTAGTATGCCACGAAGAAGCGTTAGCGCTAAAGAAGGAACGATGCGGGCCTAGACATCCAGATGTCGCGGATACCCTCAACAGCCTAGGTACTGTTTATGTAGTTAGGTGGGATTGGGAATAACACCCTCGCCTTCAGGCGAACACTTTAGTATATTGCCCCATGGATTA
>JBCBRR010000047.1:0-8922 GCA_039819605.1 Bacteroidota bacterium
AGGCTATAACTATGCCTAATAAAACGATAGAACCACAGGTGCATAATCCCCTTCCCTTATAGGAAAAAAGTAACGAAGCTTCCCGCAGGGGAAGGTATCGTAAAAGCTACAAACTCGAAGAGCTATACCTGCAGTTTCGTAGAGATGTACCCCCCCCCTAAGACATCGTCAAAATACTCCCCCATTCCCTCCACAATCTTCTTTATAAAAATCGGCACGATTTATGCCACACCAATCGAATGAAATGCTAAACATCCTCAAAATATATCATTAACATCCAACTCAGGATCTATCTCAGACTCTATATCCTCCTCTATATCACCATCATCACCAGACTCCTCCTCCTCTACTTCCGAACCCGTACCTCCTGCATCAGCAGCGCCCGGTACGCTTACAGCAACACCCTCCCCACTAACCGGTACATAATACAAACTTGTAACCTCTGACGGCGTCGGCAACGGCCCTTTCTCATAAGGCAAATCAGGATCCTCATACACACTCAGCATAAACTTCTCCCAAATAGGCAACGCCGTAACCGCCCCTTGACCCGCCGCCAGGGTCCTAAAATGAATACAACGATCCTCACCACCTACCCAAATACCCGTGCATAAATCCTTCGTCATACCCACACACCATCCATCAGACTGGTTAGAAGTAGTTCCAGTCTTACCACACACCTCATTCCCCTCGCGTATAGCCGCGCTAAGCCCCCTAAGCGTACCCCTTTCTTCGACAGATCCGCGTAGCATATGTAACATAGACCAAGCCGTTTCCTCACTAATCGCCTCGTGTCGCTCCGGTGAAAAAGTGGCCAGGGTACGCCCATGCCGGTCCTCAATACGTGTAATGTAAATGGGCTCTGTCCAGAACCCTCCATTCATAAACGTGCTATAGGCACCTACTAGCTCATATATCGATACATCACTAGCCCCTAGACAAAGCGCAGGCACAGGGTCCATCGGGCTGCGAATACCTAGCCTGCGTGCATAATCTACCACCAGTGATGGGCCAATCTGTTTGAGTACATATGCTGTAACTGAATTGACCGATCTAGCCATGGCCTGCCTGAGCGTCAGCGTCCTACCCGTGTATACCCCCCCTGCATTCTTAGGCGTCCAAGTAGATACTTGGTCCGCCAGCCGGAAGGTTACAGGCGCATCGACCACCTCGTAATCTGGCGAATAGCCATTATCAATGGCCGCTGCATACACAATGGGTTTGAAAGCCGACCCGGGCTGTCTTTTCCCCTGCATCACGTGGTCATACTTAAAATGTTCGTAGTTGATGCCGCCCACCCAGGCTTTGATATGGCCTGTATAGGGGTCCATGGCCATTAGGCCCGTGTGTAGGATGCGCTTATTGTATTTAATGGCATCGATGGGGCTAACCATCGTGTCGATATCCCCTTGCCAGGAAAACAACTGCGTACGTACGGGAGTATGCATAATGCTATCGATGGTATCGTGTGCCGAACCGTACTGTTCCAACAACTCCTGGTACAAAGGGGTCTTTTGTACTGTGCGCTCTATGAATCCCTTGATCTCATTGCCATTTTCATCTACCCAAGGGTTTTTATTGCCCCAGTGACGCTCGAACCTTCTCTGTAGGATGGCCATGTGGGAGGCTACCGCATGCTCAGCGTGTTGTTGTAAGCGGCTGTCGATGGTCGTGTATATTTTGAGCCCATCTTCGAATAGATCATAGCCATGTTTTTTCGTCCAATCCAACAAGAAATTGAGGATGGTTGCGCGGAAGTAGGTAGCCAACCCTGAAGTATGGTCGCTGACCTTATAGGATAGTTGCAGAGGTTGTTGACGCAGCGTTTCATACGTCTCCTGCGATATACATTGGTATTTGTACATCTGGGCCAGCACCACGTTACGTCTCTGTATCGACCTAGTAGGGTGCATGATGGGGCTATAATAGGAAGTAGCCCTCAGCACCCCTACGAGTACTGCTGCTTGTTCTATACTGAGCTTATCGGGCGTTGTATTGAAGAAAGTCTTAGCCGCCACTTTGATCCCGTACGTATTGCTCCCAAAGCTGACCGTGTTTAGGTACATGGTCAGTATCTCCTTTTTGGTGTACACCCGCTCCAGTTGTACAGCTGTGATCCACTCTTTGGTCTTCATGATCAGCGTTTTTAGCATGGGGATGCGGTTTAGACGGCCTTGCTGATACTGATCGCTTCTGGTTTTATACAGATTTTTAGCCAGTTGCTGCGTAATCGTACTCCCCCCTCCCTTACGTTGCCGGAGGACCACCGAAAGGAGGATAGCCCTGCAGATGCCTTTCAGGTACAGGCCCGAGTGTTGTTCGAACTGATAATCTTCGGTAGCCAGCAGCGCGCTAATCATATGCGGGGAAATATCTGCATAGGCGACAGGGCTTCTGTGGTTTCTGAAATACCTACCCAAAAGCACCCCGTCTGCGGTGTATAATTCTGAAGCAAATTCGTTTTTCGGGTTCTCGAGAGCCGTGATGGGGGGCAAGCTGCCATACAGGTTACACAGATTAATCTTAACGGTATATATATAAGTAGGTACAGCCAGCAGGCAGCTTATAAAGATGATCCAGAGGCGGAGTAGCCATGGCATACGGAGGTGTTGGGGGCGGGGGTCATTGTTCAGATTATCGGGAGGGGCTGTGGTTTTCAAAGTTTGTAATTATCTGGTGAGTCGGGGTATAGCTCGAAAGAGCGGCAATTGTACTTTTCGATGAAATTAGATTTTTACAATCTTGTTTACCAGACTGTGTGAAAACGATTATATTGCCGATTTATTAGCTATTTGTGCGTAATTGCAGGCACAGGAGCATAATTTGGGTCCGATATGCCTATTAAAATATTTTTAGAAAGGTCGATCAAGTATTATTAGCGATAATATGAATATCTTTATGCAATTATATCTATATTTATCGACAAAAGGGATCTTATGATGTATCGTTTAGCACATGGAATCGTAAAATATGTATCACCTGTGATGCCAACTCTTTAATGCAAGCTCTATGAAACACAAAGGACAAATAGTAGAAAAGATAGTTAGACGCAGCGGCTACTCCATCACGAAGCTTGCCAAAAAGCTGCAGATAAGTCGCAATACACTCTACAACCGATTCGCGAATCCTAATCTAGGTTATAGTTTCATTATGGATGTGGGCAGTATCATCCACTATGATTTTACCATAGATTTTCCTGAGATAAAGGTCGAAGCCGATTCCGCAGGCGAAAGACGCATGGCCTCTATGGATAAGGGAGCTGGGGAGTTGATTCGGGTGGAAGGGAAGTATGTGATGTTGCTCGAGCGTTATACGAAGCTACTGGGTATATTGATCAAAGTAGCCAACGATAATGATATGCACGAGTTAAAGAAAGAAATCATGGAGTTCACCAAGTCGGAGCCTTGATGATTTCTTTTTCTGGGTCCCAGAATACTTTTCGCATATCCTGCACTTGATCGTCTTTAACGACGATGCCTTCGACGGCCAGTTGGGCTTGCATAGAACCTGTGTGTTCAAAATGATGCTTGCCTGTCAGGTTGCCCTGTCGGTTAACCACTCGGTGTGCAGGGACTTCGGGCATTTTATGGGTATGGTTTAGGGCCCAGCCCACCATCCGTGCACTTTGTTTGCTTCCCAGGCAATTGGCTATGGCGCCGTAGGTAGTTACTCTGCCGTAGGGGATTAGTTTGACGATTTGAACGACTTGCTCGAAGAAGTTGATGTTTGGGTGGCGGGGTGTGGTTGAGAGCATGGGGGTTAGGTCTGTTGGGATTTTTGGGTTCGATTGGGTTTGGTGCGGATTTTGCGGCAGTTGAGTTTGCTGTGTTTAGAGAGTGAAGGTGCGTGGGGTTGGTGTGGTGGGTACTTGACTTTGTAGTTTCTTACGTTGATTGCTAAGATAGATGTAGTGAAGCAATCGATCACAAGTGATAATGCCGGCCGCAAAGCTATTATCTAAGGCAGACATCGCGACAAAGTCGTATTGCTGAGCCATCTCAATCCATCGTTAAGGTCGTCGTATCCCCCTAAAAACTGTTGAGGGCATTTCTCAAAAATAAACTTCTGGAACGTGAACAGTGTAAAAATATAGAGAATACTGAGCTATGCATACATACATTAAACCGGTACGAATAATCACTGCCGATCTTCTACTTATTGGATTACTGTCATTATCACTAGAGAATTGTTCTGGTCCTTCTAGTGGTGTGTACTCAAAGTCACTTTTTGATATGCAGCATAGCCCTTCACCATACGAGTGTGCGGTCTTAAGCCATCATGTCTATCATGCTCACAAGAGCGACCTAAGAATAAAAGAAGGAGATATCGTAGAATATCCCCAGTCTGATGATCATAGTGGCTACAGGTTAGGCGACTGGATTGTGTACAAAAAATTGGGAGATGGTAAACCTTTACGCACGTTAGGAATAATTCCCTTCAAGTGGTTAACCTGGGGGCCGCCCTATGGCTATAATGGTGTGATATATAAGAATATTAGGAAGAATCATTTTGTGCTTGCTAATCGAGGAACAGAGCCTCGAGACTTCAATGATCTACGTACAGACCTGTTTTCTGTTGCCTTGAGTGGATTTTTGGGAGGATCTGGCCATGAGAGAGCTATGCGTTGGGCTACCGAGGAGCTTGTAAAAGCTGCCACTGGTGAAGACGAAACAGAAGTTTCTGGGAAAGTTACTGACCCACAAGAAGCTGCTTACCTCACTCTGACTACTACAGGACATTCTTTAGGGGGATGGCTTGCTCAGCTTGCTACCTTGGCTATCCAGAAAGAGCGAGAGTATGGTAGTACCACTCATAAAGCACACCTTAAAGCCATTACCTTTGATACGCCTGGTGCAAGACCCATGCTCGAAAAGCTTAATTGTAATATCGAGCCCTATGACTTGGATCAGCTTGATATCACTAATTACTTGTCTATGCCTAACCTGGTCAATACTTGTAATAGGCACGTGGGAACAACTTTTCAGATAATCTTTCAGAATTTCCCCATACATCCTGGCCGATATACGCTAACGAGCCACGCCATGCAAGAATTCCTTAAAGCCTTTGATCCTGCTACAGGAGACACGTACAACGAGCAAAGAGTTTGCAGTTGGCCTGATACTTCACAGAAGTATCGTGGCTTCCAAGGCATTTATCGCCGTATAGGACTTGAAAAGATTCTTCAGCGTAGGCAGCTAGAAAGGGATGAGAGTACCTCTGCTGATCCTTTTGAGCGGTTTTACATTTCCGATAAATCAAGCTATCAGGTTGGGTACAGTGATAGAAGTACGCTTCACATCCGCCACGTCTCACCCCCTGTCCGCAAATTTCTGCGGAATCTACATGAGGGTTCTTATGCTTGCCAAGGAATAGTCGAAGGAGCGAAAGAAAAAGATCCATGGTTAGAAGAGGTAACGTGGGATGATTTGGAGAAGCGCATCACAGTTCCTACGAGTGATCCAGCAACCCTAGATTTGCGGATTGCTGTTGACAGATTGCTCGATATAGTGTTAGCGAATCCATATTTTTTACAGGAGCTAAAAGGTCTCAGGCAAGTTATTCGCACCCAGTGGGAAATTATCAATGAATTAGTAAAAAGTGCGGGTAATGTTTCTTTTGATAGCTGTAATTACCAAGAGAGTGTAAAATGGGCTAAGAAAAGCCTTGACTTGATGCAGAGTCGTCATCCTGGTAAAGATCATCCTGACGTGGCATACAGTCTTAACCGTGTAGGTGTCAGCTTAAAAGAAGTCGCTAACTATGAGGAGGCATTGAGGTATCAAAAAGAAGCACTTGAAATGCGTAAACGTATTTTACGAGAGGACGAGAGTAATTCTGGAAAACAGGAGCATGTGGCTTATTCTTTGAGCGAGGTAGGTGGTACACTGGCCAGGCTAGGCAAATATGCGGAAGCTTTGGATTACAAGGCTAAAGCTTTACATATTCGTAGAAATATTTTTGAAGGCCAAGATCATCCTGGCCTAGCCCATTCTCTAAATAGTGTAGGAGAATTACTAACGCATTTAGGTAACTATAATGAGGGCCTAAAAGAGAAACAGGAAGCATTAGCTATGCGAGAACGTCTCGATGATCGAGACCATCCTGACATTGCCCGATCTCTGACAGGTGTGGGCATTGGTCTAGAATCCTGTGGTAAATATCCCGAAGCGCTAGAACATAAGAAGCGAGCCTTGGCTATGTATCAGCGTCTCTATGGGAGAAGAGATCATCCTAGTCTAGGGCATGCCTTGAACAATGTAGGAGAAACTCTGATCAAGGCGGCACATCCAGCAGTATTTAATCCTGAAGAAGGTATTAAGCATTGTAAAGAAGCGCTTGATATGCGCAGTCGCTTGTACCCAGACCTACGAGATCACTTACAGATTGCCCATTCTTTACACTGTATTGGCCTTGGACTCTGTAAGCTTGCTAGGCTAGAAGAAGGTTTTGATAAGTTCAGAGAAGCCTTGATCATGTATCTACGACTATATCCAGAAGACCCACATCCTTATATGAAGCGTATGGTACAAGACTTAAGAGGCTTAGAATTGGAAGAAGATTCGAAACAGAAACTGATCAAGCTTTGCAAGGAAGCTATGGGCGCGGAACATTACTTGATGAAGGAGATTATTTCATAACCCTGAATCTCAAAAGGCAAAAAGGGTCTTGTAAGCTTGCTTCTTTTGCAAAGTTTTTGCACTCTTCGGCCAAACTACGATGTTTGCCGCAAGTGCTGAGGAGCATTTTAAAAGGGTATTTTGTAAAGTGGTGATATTAAATCCCATAAACTCCTCGGTTCAAATTTTGTGAGCACTCAGTCATTGGAGAACAGATATTAACCTAAAAGTCGGACTTATCATGAAGCAGAGCCATCAAAAAAACTTATCACTCGTTTCACTTATCTCACTCCTTACACAAAGCTGTGAGATAGAAGTTCCAGTGACAAGACTTCAACAACAACAAGAAAAGAGAGAATGTGCTGCAGTACAACAAATCCAGACTGTAGATGAGCAAGTCACGTTACCAACGACTACGGAAGGGTCGAGAGTACAGTCTGGACCTGAATTTACACACTCCTGTAATGTGAATACAGCGGGCGTTCAGGGTGATGGTACAGAGCAAGATGCCGGAGAGTATAGACGTACTTCCGATACACAGACACCAGGTACTATCCACAGAAACCTAGGAGATGAAGTCAAGGGTCTAGAATACTCAGAAGAGTCGTATGACTTACTCCAAGATAATTACAGAGTCGCTAATGAGACCTGTAATTTCAAGGAAAGTGCGAAATGGGCTAAAAAATGTCTAGCCTTGATGAAAAAGCGTCATCCTGAAGAAGATCATCCTGATGTAGCATATGACCTCAACCGTGTAGGCGTTAGTCTCAAAGAAATTGCTGACTATGAAGAGGCATTAGCATATCAAAAACAGGCACTTGAGATGCGTAGCCGCATCTTGCTAGCAGATGAGAATGATGCTGAGCGGCAGGAAGATGTAGCCTATTCTTTGAGTGAAGTAGGTGGTACACTGGCTAGGCTGGGCAAATATGAACGAGCTCTAGAGTATAAAGAACAGGCGCTAAAGATTCGGCAAAAACTTTTTAAAGATGAAGATCATCCTAGTTTAGCCCATTCATTAAATAGTATAGGAGAACTGCTAACACATCTAGGTAGACACGAAGAGGCGCTGGAACAAAAGCAAAAAGCGTTATCTATACGCCAGCGCCTGCTTGGCAATCAAAATGATCCTGATGTTGCCCGATCTCTGACAAGTGTAGGCATTGGCTTGGAATTTTGTGACAGATATCGGGAAGCACTAGCGCATAAAGAGCAAGCCTTGACTATGTACCAGAGTCTGTACCAAGGTAAAGATCACCCTAATCTAGGACATGCTTTAAACAATGTAGGAGAGACTTTAATAAGGGCAGCAGACTCAGCGGTATTTAATCCCGAAGAAGGTATCAAGCGTTGTCAAGACGCTCTCGACATGCGCATTCGTCTCTATCCAGATCAAGACCACTTACAGATTGCCTACTCTTTACATTGCATCGGTCTTGGTTTATCCAAGCTTGGTCGATCAGGAGAAGGGCTCGATAAGTTCAGAAGAGCCTTAGCTATGTCTCTGCGTTTGTATCCTGACCTGGAACAACCTCATCCTTATATGGAACGCATGATGCGAGATTTAGAGAGAGTCATTAGTTCCAAGGAGGAGCTTATCGTGTTTTGCCGGGAGGTGCTAGGGGAGGAGCATAGCTTGATCAAGCTATGCACAGCGTAGCAGAATTCCGACATAATCAAGCCGATATTAGCTGTAAGATCTTATCATTTTCTGGTAAGTAAAAGTGCTCGAAATCATTAAGCGCATGCAGAAATATAAGAAGCAACTCATTGCTAGCATTCTTTGTCACAGTGTGCTACTTCAGAGCTGTTGTAGCCCTAATATCGTCATGCCTGCAGCAATCAAAGTGATATCTGAAAGGTCAGGATCAGCTCACAAGGCCTTAGGCGAATCCCCGATAGCCCTGGCATACCGTACGAAAGCTTCGACAGTAGGTGACCGTTTCTACAGCGTCAAATATCTATCTCTTGTGGTAGCCAATACCTTGTACAAACCAGTACACAACCTCGATACATCTCCTGGCTCTTCCAGTAGAAAAAATTATGCAAGAACAGCCTCAAATACTACTAACCCAGAGCAACAGTCATCATTCTCAAGATCAGACTCTTGGTTAATTCCGCGTATCTCACCGAAATTAGATATTGTCTCCAAGCTTATGTTCGGATTATCGTTTTTTTCTGTATCGTCAGATGCTTCGGAAGAAAATGAGACTAAGCGAGTCCCGATAGAAGATTTGAGGCCGTTGCATAACTTAGCATTCACTACCCCAGCTGCCGATTTTGGACGACTTTACCCCACAAATCGGCC
>JBCBRR010000048.1:0-8792 GCA_039819605.1 Bacteroidota bacterium
ATTCGGAAGCGGAGAGCGGTGCGGGCTATGCTGATATGCTAGCCATTCCACGGGCAGCGTGTGGCCAGGTGGCGGTTGTTTTTGAATACAAGGTAGCCGGCAGTAAGGAAGGGTTAGCAGGTAAGGTCCGAGGAGCCCTGGATCAAATCGATAAGAAAGGGTACATCATGCGGGTGCAGACCTACCAGCATATTACATCGGTGATGAAGGTGGGGATAGCCTTCTATGGTAAAGAAGTGCTTGTCGAGAGCCGAGTTACGCAGCTGGGCTAGGGGGAGAGGGGATCATGTATCTGGGTTTCTATCTTTTTATGAAGCTGTAGTTGCATTTTATAAAGATCACAGGTCTTACGATGCTAAGCAAATTCAACCTCATCCATAAGCTAAAAGCAACCTTCCCCCTCCACCACCCCACCTCCATACAGGGCATCGGAGACGATGCAGCTGTCATAGATGCAGGCACCCATTACAAACTAGCCACAACAGACATACTGGCCGAGAGGGTACACTTCGATCTTACCTATCACCCCCTCAAACATTTGGGCTACAAAGCCGTAACCCTAGCTGTATCCAATATTGTGGCCATGTATGGCATACCTGAGCAAATCCTAGTCAACATGGCTATCAACGATAACGTTTCACTACCCATGCTCCAAGAACTGTATGAGGGCATACACAAAGCTTGCACAGCTTATCAAGTAGACTTGGTGGGGAGCGATACCACAGTCTCCGCTACCGGACTCATGATTACTGTAACGGCACTGGGTAGTGCAGACAAAAAGCACGTATGTTTTCGTAAGGGAGCACAAGTTAATGACATCATCTGCGTAACTGGCGATTTAGGAGCCGCCTACCTAGGACTTCAAGTACTGAATAGAGAAAAACAAGTATGGGAAGCCGACCCCAATATGCAACCGGTATTAGAACCCTATTCGTATATGGTTCGCCGTCAACTCAAGCCAGAGGCGCGGACAGATATAGTGCAAACACTGCAAAAGCTTCCCGTACTTCCTACTTGTATGATAGACATTGCCGATGGCTTGTGCTCCGAACTGCTCCATATCAGCAAGGCTGCTAACGTGGGTGTGGCTATCTATGAAGACAAGCTACCCATTGATCAGGGTGCCTATGAGACAGCTGTTGCTTTCCATTTAGATCCCATTACCTGTGCGGTCAATGGCGGGGAAGATTATGAGCTACTTTTCACAATCAGGCAGCAAGATGTAGACAAAGTGACCCAACATCCAGATATAACGCCTATTGGGTATGTGACAGCCGTGGCAGAGGGCGTAAGGTTGGTGACCAAGACAGGGACTGTGGTACCGCTCAAGGCACAAGGATGGCAAACCTAAGGGTGTACCAGACGCTTCTCTAAACAAATTCTTCCACAATCAGATTGTGATTGGTGTAGATGCAAACATCCGCGGCGATGTGCAAACTCTCTGTAACAATCTCTCTAGCACTCAGCTGCGGTGCATGCTTCTTCATCGCCATGGCAGCCGACTGGGCATACATACTGCCCGAACCGATAGATAGAATCTGATCATCAGGCTCCAGCACATCTCCCGTACCCGAAATCAGCAGCAATTCCTCGCGCGTCACCGCAATGAGCGTAGCTTCTAACCTCCTTAAGTAACGATCGGTACGCCAATCTTTAGCGAGCTCAATGGCAGAACGCTTCATACTGCCTGAGTAGCGTTGCAGCTTTTCGTCAAATCGCTGCAGTAACGTAAAAGCATCTGCAGTAGAACCCGCAAAGCCAACCAATACCTGGTTGTTAAAGAGTTTTCTGATCTTCTTCACATGCGTCTTGGCAACCGTATTCCCAAGGGTAGCTTGGCCGTCCGCTCCCAATGCTACTGCATTATTGTGCATAACCGCGATAACTGTAGTGGCCTGGATAGGCCCTGATGCACCCGCTGGGGTGTGCTGCATATGCTGGATGTTGTTGTATGTCATAAGGTCTTCGTAGTACCCGGGTAGGGCGTATGGATTGTTGTTAATATTGTGTCAAAAATAGCGCGAAATGTACGTTTTTACATACACAAGCACTTGGAGCCATGGTTCTTACAGTTCCTTTATCTTTGCTGATATAACCTACCTACTAGCGTGCACAACAAGCGAATCTTCTTCCTACTCTTCCTCACGGCAGCCAGCTACCCGCCTAGCCAGGCTCAAATCCTGCCTGCCCGGCAACACATCTATAATAGCTGGCAGCAAAGCCTGCAGTACTTCAGCCAAGGACAATATGGCATGGCACAACACCAGGTAGCTACTTGTCTGCAGCTGCGGCTACTTCAGGGCAATCTATTGCCCATACAGGCCAGCTATTACACAGCTTTATGTGCTACTGTACTGCATCAGCCAGGCGGTGCGGAACGCTTGAGGCAGTACACACAAACCTACCCTTACCACAGGGCGCAAAACGCATTTGCCTACTATACCCTCGGCAATCATCACTACACTACCGCAGACTATGCGCAAAGCACAGCCTACTACGCGCTGGTAGATCTGTCAGAACTCCCCCTATCCATGCAATATGACCTCCACTATAGATGGGCATACGCCTGCCTGCAGGAGAAAGATTTTGCACAAGCACAAGTGCACTTCGACATCATTAGCCAGCAAGCAACACCGCACACCCATGCCGCTCACTACTTCTTGGGCTATATAGCTTTGCAAGACGCGGCGTATGCGTCCGCCTTGACCCATCTGCAGGAAGCCGCAGCGGACCCCACATATGCACAGGCTGTGCCTTGTCTGATCCTGGAAGTATACTACAGACAGCAGCGCTTTCGAGATATCGTAGCCTATAGTCATGAAATTCAGGACATGCCCCCACCCTGTCATAATCCGGAGGATATAGCCCTCATCACTGCAGAAGCCTACTTTGCTCTGTACGATTATACCGCTGCTATATCGCATTATGAGGCCTACTTAGCCTTGCAAAAGGATATAGTAGCAGGCGAAGTGATGTACAAGCTGGGGTATGCCTTGTACCAAACAGGGAAGTACCCCCAAGCACTTCTGTATTTGAAAAAAGCAGCGCTAGCAGGGGAGCAGATCGGCTCATTGGCCAGCTATTACATGGGTCTGCTGTATATCAAGATGGGTAAAAAGACGTTGGCCCTCATGGCCCTAGATAAGGCCAGGCAAGCCCCCTCATATAGTGAGTTGCATGAAGAAGCTCATTTTCAATACGCCAAATTATGTTACGACTTAGGGCATGTGACGCAAGCAGCAGATATCCTGCAATCTTTGAAACAGGACTACCCACATACTAAACATGCAGCCGAGGTCGATAAGTTACTCATCGAAGCGTACCATCGCACAGATCATTACGATCTTGTAATTGCCCATGTGGAAGGCCTCAAAGAGAAGTCAGCGTCGAGCCAGCGCATCTACCAGCAAGTTACCCTTCACAAAGGCAATGCCTGCTTTAATAGCGCAGATTATTCAGGTGCCCTACACTGGCTAGAAAAATCGTTGACCCAAGACCATGATGTGTCGCTGACCCTACAGGCGCACTTGTGGCTAGGAGAAGCTTTTTCTGCACAGCAACGCTATGAGCTAGCCATCCCGCACTATCATAAAGTTCTGGGAGCCCTGCCCAAAGCGCAGACAGCACACTACGGGTTGGGCTATGCCTACTTTAACACAGAGCACTATGCAGAGGCATTGCCTCACTTTCAAGCCTACATACAGTCAGCCAGCAGCTCCTCATCTGCCTGGGTAGAGGATGCTACCATCCGGGCTGCAGATTGCTATTATGCTACCAAAGCATATAAGCAAGCGCTGGTATTGTATGACCGGGCCTCTTCTGGGCATGCGGCACATGCTCACTATCAAAAGGGGTTGATATATGGGCTCATGGGTGACGTCCAAGCCGCACGTGCCCAGCTAGCTGTTGTGCTGCAGCACCATACCCAAACACCCTACTATGAAAAAGCGCTTTTTGAGCAAGGCTTATTGGCGCTAAAACAAAACACATATGCATCGGCCATTGAGGACTTTACGCGTCTGCTTCAAGAGAAACCACACAGCACCCTACGCCCAGATGTGCTGCTACACAGGGCTGTGGCCTATGAAAATAGAGAACAGTACGAGCAGGCCATACAAGATTACGAGACCCTCCTACAGACATACCCCACCCACGCCCACACACAAGCTGCGCTGCTGGCACTATCCAAGCTCCAGATCCAAGAAGGTAAGTGTGAGACCATAGCGCAATGTTTGGACAAGTATCAGGCACTACAGCCCGATACCGACACACAATCCAGTATCACTTTTGAGACAGCCAGAACGCTATTCTACCACCAACACTATGACCAAGCTATTGAGCAACTGCAGCATTTCATTGCACACCATCCAAACAACGCCTACCAGCAAGAAGCTACGTTTTTAATCGCCGAGGCCTACTACAGGTCGGATCAGCTTAGCCAAGCACTTGTGCATTATCATGCCGGTGCAGCGGACAAGGCAAACCCCCACTACAACAAGATTTTACTGCGCATAGCCTCCATAGCCTATCAGCAGCAGGACTTTGCCACAGCGCTGCACTACTACGAACAGCTAAAAACGCATGCCACACATAAAAAAGAAACCTACCATGCCCTGACAGGCATTATGAAAAGCAGCTATGCCCTAAAAAACTATTCAAAAGTGGCGGCGGCGGCTACCTCCATACTCAAGCAGGGCAATATTGTGGTCAATGCTGAGCGACAAGCTTATCTTTATTTAGGGAAAGTCGCTATGCAACAGGGGCAGTATGCACAAGCCCTTGCCCATTGGGATCAGGTTAGCACAGCGCAGAAAGATGTCTATGCAGCAGAAGCCCAGTACCTATCTGCCCACTTGCACTACCATACCGGTCACTACGAAAAATCACTAGAGATCCTATTTGCATTGCGTGCCCAGTTTGCACACGAACCCCTGTATGTTGACCAAGGGTTTCTCTTGATGGCCGATAATTACATCGCCCTACAAGACACCCTACAAGCCCGGGCGACCCTACAATCTATTGTAAAAAACGCTAAAGACACAGCTATAATTGCCCAGGCACGGCAGAAATTAGCTAACTTAAACGACGAAGTACCCTCAGCCCAGGATAACAATCAGGTAACCCCAGGTACATAGCCAGCTCGAACCTATGCTTTTCTATCTATTCATCGGCTTATTAGGCTTGTGCTGCCCCAGCTCAGCCTTGGCAGCATCGTCACCTACAGGTACCATCCGGGAAGCTGAGTTTATCATTGAGAAGGAAAAAGAGCACCGCTTCCCCGAATCGGCTCGTCTGTTTGCCAAAGCACCACTACCCACCTATACGTCTTATGCATCCCAACAGCTCATCTATTACTTTCGCGAAATACAACCCACAGGATATCTCCTACCCTATAAGAGCAAGCTCTCATCCATCAAGCCGGAGATGCAGGCTAAGCACTATCCGTATTATTTGCACCTAGGCCATGGGAACCGCTACGCGCCTTACCTAGAAGGCCTCCTATATAGCCAGCGGGTAGACCAAGCTCGCTATTTCTATACGTTACATCTTAGGCATACATCACGAGGCGCACATGGTTACTTTGAAGAAGCGCACCACAGTGCCCAAGCATATGGCCAAGCCTGTACAGACACACTGCTGTGGGAAGGGGCTATCAGCTATGCCTGGGATCAGTATCCACACATCGAGCCAGTGGGTAGCCTTGTGCACTTGGGGCCTCGCCGATTACCAGCACCCCGTTTTAATCAGATACGTTGCCATGGCACGCTCACCAGCCGGCCTAAGGTACGTGTACAATACCAAGCACAGGTACAAGGCAGCTACGTAAGCAGCCCATGGGATAGCCTGGAAAAACAGGGAAGTCTCTGTGGAGAGGTAGGCGCTCAAGTACGGCCAGATCTGCGTTTGCACATCACGGCAGACAGCTACCTAACCCAATACAAGCACCGTATAGCGATTAGCCGACACCTGGGGCGTTGCAAGCCTACACTGCACTTGTTGCTACAACACCTCGAGATTGAGCTGGGCGGCAACGTCGTCTATCAAAATGAGCGATCTACGCTGGTACGCAACTGCAACCTGTATCCGCTATTTAAAATTCAGGGCACCTCTAGCCCCCAGATTCGCCCCTATCTGGAGCTAGGAGGTGATATACAGCGCACTTCCTGGGAGACCTTTGTATCAGAAAATCCTTGGATAGCGCCTGGTGCTGACATACGCCATGCCAACCAACGCTTTATATTGTGTGGGGGTACGCATGGGAACCTGCGTTCGGACATTCATTTCCACACAGGCCTATCCACAGCCCACTACGAAAACTTTCCCTGTTTTGTAAATCAGGCTACAGATCCCCGGCAATTGGATGTAGTATATGCGCCAGCTGCACTTGTCAACCACGCTTTTGGAGAGCTGACGCAAGGAAGCCCCCTTAGCAAACTGACTACCCATATACGTGCAGATTATTGGCACTATCGGCTTAAGCAACTTTCACACCCCTGGCACAGGCCCACATACGCACTGCACATATCGAGTATGTATCGAGGGTACGAAAAGCTATCATGTACAGGCAGCTTAGCATGGTTGGGCGGCATAGTAGCTTACGATATCGCCAAGCAGAAGATATATAGGCTAGAACCCATTCTAGACTTAGGCTGTAGCCTAGCGTATGCCTGGAGTAAGCAGCTAACCATTGGGCTCGATGTTAAGAATCTACTGAATAGGGAACAGCCCTTCTACAGGTACACACCTGCTTATAAATGTCAGTGGTTACTGCACTTCACTTTCATGTGGTAAAATTGTGTCATAGCTTGGTAAGCCTAAGTGCCAAACTGCTTTTCGGGCCGTAAATAGAATTTACCAAGCTTATCGGCGTCTTGATATACCCCACATCGGCAGTCTGGTTTACCATACAAGTCAGATTAACTTGCCGCACCTCTAACAAATCGATCAACCGATTTATTACCTCTATAGCATTGTGTATAATACTTATGTGCAGAATGTTGCACCCCCTTACAGTTCGAGCGCTGGGATCAGCCCCCAGGACCATGAGCAGCTCTACAGTTCTTAAACATCCCCCCAACACTGCATAATGTAGCGGTGTAAAATTTTGGCAATCCTTGGCATTGCTATTCGCACCTGCGTTAATCAGATATTCGGCCACAGCTACATGGCCTTCAAGAGCGGCGTATTGTAGTGGCGTTAACTCCATATTATGGGTCCTGATGTCTGGCTCTACAGACATATGATCCACTAAATATTGGGTTAGTTCTTCTTCGTTTGCTGCTGCTGCATAATGTAGCGGTGTATATTCAATGCCGTCACAAATGTAGGTATGGTTCAGCAGCCGGATATGCCTCGACAACAAATCCTTTATGTGGCAAAAGGGTTCGACATCTCTCACGAGACGTACAAAGTCTTCAAAAAAATCATCGGTACGGTCAGGAGCGTTCGATGACACATGTTCGGAATAGCTGCCTTGAGACGTACCTCCCCGGGCTCTGAAAAGCAACGAATCCTGTTTGTACCCAACAGTACGCTTATCTACTGACATCTCTGAGAGCATAGCCGTGTCATATGTCGCACAATTTGTCATAAAATGCACCAGCAGCAAAAGGCTCGATGCGGAAAATTTGTAAATACGATTTACATACATATATCCTCCAATATTTATATATCGATGGCACAGGCTACAGATGGATATGTGGCTGGATAGCCACTAGACAACCTGTAGCCGTGTGCTAAAACAACACTCAAGCCCTATACCGAGCTTGATAATACCCGACAAACATAGTAGAAGGGATGATAATACCCGTACCGAGCACGTAGCTGTAGCTACTGGGCAATTCTTCAAAGAGTACGTAGCCCACACCGATAGAGAGAAAAAGCTCTAAATATCGGAAGGAAGCTAATGAAGATGCATCAGCCAGTGCAAAAGCACGCAGTAAAAAATAGAGAATCAAGTTACTTCCCAGACCTAGCATGCCCAGACACAGCCACTCATGTCGGCTAGGCATAGACCAAACGTAAGCAGTAGGTAAGATCATGAGTAAGGTAGCCACGAGCGTAGCGTAAAAGAGCATACATAACATGGGCTCTTTTACGACGTACTTTTTATTCATGATATCTAGCAACCCAAAGAGCAACGCTGCAAAAACAAAATAGAGGGCCCGCGGCTCTAGCTGCTGCATTTTAGGCTCTAAGACGAGTACAATGCCGGCAAAACCTGTCAAAGTAGCTACCCACAAGGGCCAACGGACCACCTCCTTGAGCAATATGGGGGCCAACAACAGCACAAAAATGGGCACAGTAAAGCTCATAATGGTAGCTGTAGTGATAGGCGCTGTCTGGATACCCTGGCTCCATAGGCATATCGCCAGGAAGATGACAATACCACGGGCCAGGTGCAGCCCCGGCCTGCGGGTCTGAAATGCCTGCCTCCCCTGGTACAACATGAGGGGTAGCAGTAAGAAAGAACCAAGAAAAAATCTAAAAAAGGTAATCTCCCAGGGATGGATGTGATGGCTCAGGTATTTGGTCAGGGCATCGTTGCCACAGCTAACCACTAGGCTTAACGTGAACCAACCAACTGCTTTCAGGTACTGGAACATGTTAGCCTAGGGCTATGCTTTCGCAGCCAACGCGGTAGGGTAGCCAGCAGTCTTTGCGTAAGACAATCGGTTTGTTTGGCGAAAAGAAGATTGAATCCACCCCCCTCCTATCACATCATCACCCTCATAAAAAACAGCCGCTTGTCCAGGTGCGATGGCATGTACGCCTTTGCCAAAAAACACCTT
>JBCBRR010000049.1:0-8473 GCA_039819605.1 Bacteroidota bacterium
TAAAAGTGTTTAAAATGCAGAAATCTCGTCGCTTCGCTCCTCAGGCAGGTCTGCATTTTGTCCACACTTTTCGAGGGTCTTTTAGCCAAATTTGATAGTCGCGGGTGATTTTTTGGTTACTTTTTTCATCGTAGGAAAAAAGTAACGAAGCCGCCCGCAGGGCAAAAAGCATCGTGCAACACGAACTTGACAAAGTACAACTACAGCTTCATAGAACGATAGAACTGCAGATACGCAGGCTCCTCTCGTAGGAAAAAAGTAACGAAGCCGCCCGCAGGGCAAAAAGCATCGTGCAACACGAACTTGATAAACTACGACTACAGCTTCATAAAACGATAAAAGCCTAGACACATAATCCTCGTTCAAAAGAGATAATTATCTTTGAACTACCTCTGAAGCCTTCCTCTTCCAGGTAAAAAATGTCCAATACGTTGAAATTACTCTCGTGTCAGCATGCATGCTGACACGAGCATATGAATTCATCCTTACTAACACAAAATTAATCTAAAAATGTTCGGGAAGCCGCTCTAGCCCCTATTCATGTACTCCTTTTGGCAGCTATCACGGATCAGTCTCCTCCTTTTGCTAACCTCCGTACAATGTACCTGTTATAAATACCCAGCTCCTGCATCCCCTAGCCTGAGCCTAGTATTAGATAGAGAAACAGTATCCGGCACTTCTGAAGGAGAACGGACCATAAAAGCCACCCTGAAAAACTGGGAGCCTACCGTGCACTATCTGAGCGAATTTGGTATCTTAGTTGAGCAAGTAAGAGGCAGCCTGGGCAAAGGCACAGTGCAGTGTAATCATACAGCACTGACTTTGGGTAGGGTTACCCCGCTAGATGAGGTATGTACGCTAGAAGAGATAGGGCAAGAGCAAGCAGAACTGCAGCTTGTGCTACACCCATACGAGGACGCAGAGACCTTTGCCCTGGCGTTGTCGATCATCCATATGGAAAGTCGAGAAAAAATTAATGCCCCCAGCGTGGTACAATGGGTAGGTAAAAACGTGGCCGTGCAAATCCCCGCTGTACTATCTGTGGGCAATTTGTTTGATATTGCGCTAAAAAACGTAGGTGACGCAGTCGGTAGCCAGGAGCTCACCCTAGTCGTTGAGCGGATCAGTGGGCATCATGCCCTGATAGAATCTGTGTTTGGGGGTACTTGCGGTGGTACCATCGTTAAGGTAGATGCGTGTAGGTGCGAGGTAGACCTGGCAGCCATAGCCAAAGGGGAGCAGATGCATGTGCAGACCCATGTTAACCTGGCAGGTGATGACAGTGCCAAATTCAAGATATCGTTGAAGCATAAGGGTATAATCTTGCCCCAAATCACAGAGACAGTGGAATGCAAGGATAAGTATGTATATCTGCAAGCCCTGAATCCATTGGCCTTGAGACCACCGTGCACGCAACCCGGCTGGCAGAACACACAGATCGATTGGCAAATAACCATAGAAAACCTGGGAGAAGCCATCGGGGCTGGGGAAGTGACTTTGGGCATCCTCAATACCGAGGGCAATAGTGTCTTTATTCGGTGCGGACACACAGAAGGTTGTGATAACCTCCAATATCCATTGCCAGCCCTCATGACAGACGACCAATGTAAAATAACGCTTAACTTACACGGATGCTTTGACAGGCAGCATAACTTTGAGATATACTTTGAGCGGCAAGGTGTGCGTATGCTAGCCTGTAACAGTGCCTTTCATGTACCACCGCTCTAAGAGATCATTTGAGCCCTATATGAGGTGTAAGCACCCAGGGGTAACTTTAGCTATTGAAAACTATGCAAAGTATACAAGCTTATCATTTTCATCATAAAAAAGCCCTCATCCGCGTGGACTTTAACGTACCGCTCGATGGATGGGGCCGGATTGCAGACAGTGCCCGGATCGATAGAAGCCTCCCGACCATTCGTAAGGTACTTGACGATGGTGGTTCAGCTATTCTACTATCGCACCTAGGTAGGCCTGAGGGCGTAAAGCGCCCCCAATTTTCGCTCGTACAGCTGCGGCCCTATCTGCAGGATAGGCTAGGAGTGCCTGTCCTTTTTATACCTGACTACACCAGTACACAAGCGCGTAAGAAGATAGCACAGCTTCAGCCTGGCCAGGTGATCCTGCTAGAAAATATGCGATTTTATCCCGGCGAGATGACAGGACAGCGATCGTTTGCCCAGACCTTAGCTGCGCTAGGTGATGTATATGTCCAAGATGCCTTTAGTGTATGCCACAGGGCACACGCCTCCATAGCTGTAACGCCCCTGCATTGTAAAGATCGGGTCATGGGATTTCTGTTGACCGAAGAGCTGAGGCACATTAGCAAGCTAACTACAGAGATGGCTAGCAAGCCTTTCACAGCCATTGTAGGGGGTGCTAAAGTCACTGACAAAATACAGGCGCTACACTGGCTAGGCAAACGCGCCAACAACATACTATTGGGCGGTGTACTGGCGAATACTTTTCATCAGGCTTTGGGGACTTCTTTGGGGCATTCGCGTGTAGCCGAAGAACAGGTTCGCAATGCCCGGACCTTGTACGACCTATTGCAGAAGCGGGTGAACCTGGTATTGCCCACCGATGCCGTTGTCGTACCGCATACGGGTGAGGCAGTACCAACGACTACCGCACAGATAGATACCATTCCTGCAGGATGCTCGGCTGTGGATATAGGCCCTGCATCTCGCCAAACATTCAGCGATATCATTGAGGGCTCGCGTACTATTTTGTGGATTGGGTCTGTAGGTGCTTCTGAAAAATATCAGGAAGGTACACAAGCCGTTGCCAAGGCAGTAGCGAATGCCACGCAGCAGGGCGCTTTCTCATGCATAGGCGGTGGTGACACCGGGAAGGCGGTTAGACGGCTAGGGTATGTAGATAAAGTGTCTTACGTCTCTACCGCAGGTGGTGCTTTGCTGGCCTATATTCAGGATAGCGACCTGCCTGGCCTAACTTCCTTAGTTAGAAGCCTATACTCAAGTGGATTGCCTGTGTCGCTTTTGTAGGCCAAGATGTTTTCCATAGCAGCTAGCATAGCCTGTTGTCCCTTTTGCTGCCGGGCTGAAGTGATTAGAAACCTAGGAGGACCTGCATCGGTAGTTAGGGCTTGTTGAAACGTAGCCAGTTGCTTTTGCATGTGTTGCTTCGATACCTTATCGGCTTTGGTAAAGACCATAACAGGTGTAATACGCTGCTTATAGAGCCAATCTACAAACGCCATGTCTATCTCTTGGGGTTGGAGCCGGGCATCCAGCAAAACAAACACACTGTGCAAATGAGGTCGGTGGCTCAGGTAGCCCAGCAGCATCTTTTGCCACATGTGCCGTTGCGTGTGGCTAGCTTTTGCCCATCCATAGCCCGGTAGGTCTACCAAATACCAAGCTTCATTGACCAGGAAGTGGTTGATAAGCTGTGTCTTCCCAGGCCTACTAGATACCTTAGCCAGCCCCTTTCGGTGCATTAGCATATTGATGAGTGAAGATTTGCCAACATTAGACCTACCCACCAAAGCTAGCTCTGGATACCCCCCTGAAGGGCATGCGGTATAGTGTGTACTAGAGCCGCAAAACCGCACCGCTTTAATCTGCATAGACGACGGCCTATTTACTCATCACCCCATCCGAGTCCGTAATAGGCAACCGTGCCACTTGGGTAAACGCCTGCCACCAAGATACCTCCCTGCTTACTGTTCAAGATATCTGCCAGCTGGTCGAGATTATCTACCGTTTCTTTGTCAATAGCGGTGATGATAAAGCCCTTCTTGATACCTGCTTCTTGCCATTTACCTGCTTTCAGCGTTTTGATCTGCACCCCGCCAGTAATGCCCAATTTTTGCTGCGTGGCCTTGTCAGTGTTCTCGAAAGTAGCGCCTGCTCCTTCTATCGTATCTTGCGTACGCACCAGCTTAATCTTATTAACGGCATTGGTCAGTACCACAGACAGCGTGCACGACTTCCCTTTTCTATCCACCATTACCCGGATTTTATCATCGGGTTGGTAGCGGGCCAGTTGTTCATGCAGTTGTGCCAGGTTTTTGATCGGATGGTCATTGACCGCCACGATTACATCCCCTTGTTTTAGCCCCGCTTCCGCAGCTGTACTGTGTGGTGTAAACCCTTCGATATAGACCCCAGAAAATCGGCTCAATTTCTTTTCCGTAGCTAGATCGGCATCTACCTCCCGGATAAAAATGCCCAATATAGCCCGCTGTACATTGCCATACTTGCGTAGGTCTTGTACTACACGCTCTGCAATGGCACTGGGTATGGCGAAAGCGTACCCAGCGAAGGCCCCTGTGGGGGTAGGGATCGCTGTGTTAATGCCCACGAGCTCACCTTGCATATTGACCAAAGCACCTCCACTGTTGCCTTTGTTGATGGCTGCATCTGTCTGTATAAAAGACTCGATTTTAATACTAGCTCCAATCTTAGACAAGTCAGCCCGCCTAGCTTTTGCACTTACGATGCCCTTCGTCACCGTAGAAGTTAGGTTAAAAGGATTACCTACGGCCAGCACCCATTCGGCAATCTGCAGCTTGTCAGAGTCGCCAAACCGCAAGTAGGGCAGATGCTGAGCTTCGATCTTGATCAAAGCTAAGTCTGTATCTGGGTCCGTACCGACTATCGTAGCCGTATACCGTCGGTTATCATTCAGGGTCACTTCTAGGACGTCTGCGCCCTCCACCACGTGATTATTCGTAACGATATAACCCTCCGAGTCAATGATGACCCCTGAGCCCAACGCACTGCTGGGCTGCGTCTTGTACTCTCGAGGTCCCAGGTCAAATTTTTCGCCAAAAAGCTCTTTGAATAGCTCTTCCAGTGGGTTAGCACCTTGCCCACGTTGCATGACTTTGGCTTCGTATTTAGCCATGATATGCACGACGGCGGGCGTGGCCTTTTTCGCTGCGCTGATGAAGTTAGGGCTCTCAACAGCTGCAGGTGGGACACTCGCAGTCCGCTCGCTAGCTAAGCAAACCGTTTGCTGCGCGGTCGTCTCTGCATCGGGTGAGGGAGCTGCCTTTTGGGGCGCAATGAGGGCATGATAGCTACCTAGACCGAGCGCTATCCACAGCGCCATGATTAAATTGTAGGTAACAAATTGGTTTCGTTTTTCCTGGGCCATATATTCGTTTTGTCTGTTGGATTTACACCTGTGATACATCAGCGTAAAGCTAGCAAAAGTTGAGAATTTTCTACCAAACCCAACCATCCCTATGTCACCTATTGAGCCCATGATTACACCTGCCACCATGCAACACGCACTCAGCGTGTACAACACGCTAACGGGCCAGCGTACCCCCTTCAAACCGCAGACTCCGCCTTTTGTAGGCATGTATGTATGTGGCCCCACGCTTTATAAAGAGGCCCATCTGGGGCATGCGCGCAGCGCCATCAACTTTGATGTAATACAGCGCTATTTAAAGCACATTGGCTATCAGGTCCGATATGTCAGAAACGTCACCGACGTCGGTCACTTGACCGATGATGCCGACGAAGGTATCGACAAAGTGAGCCAGCAAGCGCAGGTAGAAAAGCGAACTCCGATGGAGATCGTGCAGCGATACGGTTACAGCTATCGCAGGGATATGGACAGGCTGAACGTACAACCTCCCAGCATTGAACCGCAGGCCAGCGGCCATATTATCGAGCAGATCAGTACCATCCAAGAGATTGAGCGTGCCGGCCTGGCCTATGCAATCGATGGATCTGTCTATTTTGACATGGACGCCTATATGCGTAAGCATACCTATGGCCGACTTTCTGGCCATATACCCGCCCAGGCAAAAGCTGGCACCCGACCATTAGCAGGTCAGGCGCAGAAACGGAATGAGCTCGATTTTGCTTTGTGGAAAAAGGCAGACGCTACACACCCCATGCAATGGTCATCCCCATGGGGTGTTGGATTTCCGGGGTGGCACATAGCCTGCACGGCCATGTCTACCAAGTACCTGGGCAAGACCTTCGATATTCATGGGGGGGGTATGGACCTAATTTTCCCGCACCATGAATGTGAGTGCGCACAAGCCCAGGCAGCCTATCAGAAACCACCTGCCAAGTACTGGCTACACAACAACGTCATTACAATAGCCGGCCAGAAAATGAGTAAATCGAAAGGCAATGCCATTACGCTGGCCCAGTTGTTCAGTGGCATGCATCCAAACCTAACCCAAGCCTACTCGCCGATGGCTTTGCGTCTTTTCGTCTTACAAGCTCACTACAGGAGCCCCCTGCACTTCTCAGAGGAAGCCTTACAGGCTGCCCACAATGGCTATCGAAAGCTCATGCATGGGTTGCGCGTGGTCCATGAATTTGCCCATGCACCCGCACCCACGCTAGATAACCCAGATAAAGCCCTGGTTGCCAAACTCGCAAAAATCTTTCAGGACTGCTATGCAGCTATGAATGACGACTTTAACACCGCAAAGGTCTTATCGGCGCTCTTTGAGCTATTGAAATACATTCATGCCCTCAAACAACGTCAGCTTAGCTACAGTGCTTTGGGCCCAACGATTTTTCAACAGATGCAAGTTACCTATCGGTGCTTTGTAGAAGATATATTGGGCCTTAAAGAAGACCTACAGATACCACCCGAGGCACTTTTACACATTGTACGTGGGTTGTACCAAGACGCCAAAGCACATCAGCAATACGACCGGGTAGATCATATACGGGCAGATCTAAAGCGTTTGGGCATTACCCTGCAAGATACCCCCACGGGCATAGACTGGTACTACAGCTAAATCTGTCCGCAAAAATTATCATAAAAGTAGCTTAGATGCTCACATAAGCTACTTGCCTATGCAGAAATGTGCGAAGAGGTCATCGAGTAAGTCATCTGTGGTGACTTCACCTGTGATGGCCCCTAGGTGGTGCAAGGTCTCCCGGATATGTGCTGCCAGCAGTTCACTTGCCAGCTGTTGGGCAATGCCTGTGCGTACGGCTGTGAGGGCTGTCTGGGTTCTTACCAGTTGTTCATAGTGGCGAGCGTTGACGACTACACTATCGGGGCGTATGTGGGTATCCAGCTTCAGTGCCGCGAGCATGTGCTTCTGCAGTGTATCTAGGTTTTGTTTCTTCGCAGCCGATACCAGTACAAAATCCTCTGCTTCCAGGGCCTTTACCACCGCGGGGGGGGCTATATCCAGCTTATTGCCTACTTGAACACAAGGCGTATGGGAGGTAGATAATGTCTGCAGTGTCTGCTGGATGTTGGTTGCAGATTCTGTAGACAGGTCGAAGACATAAATAATCAAGGCTGCCTGCTGCATACAAGCTTTCGTTTTGGACATACCCATGGCTTCCAGAATGTCATCTGTTTCCTCGCGTAGGCCTGCTGTATCTATAAAGCGAAACCGAATACCTGCCAGGTGTATTTCTTCTTCAATCAAATCGCGTGTTGTACCTGGGATGGGCGATGTAATTGCCTTTTCCTCATTAAGCAGCGCATTAAATAGGGTGGATTTGCCAGCATTAGGTTTGCCGACCAGCGCGGTAGGCACCCCGTTTTTAATCACATTGCCCAATCGAAAGCTTTCGATAAGCTGTGCAATGGTATCGAGCAATTCCACAACCAGTGTTTGCAGTGCACTTCGATCTGCGAAAGTCACGTCTTCTTCGCTAAAATCTAGTTCCAGCTCTACGAGTGCCCCTAGGTGGATGAGTTGGGTTCGGAGGGCTTGCATCGTGTGGGAAAATCCACCGCGCATCTGCTGCCAAGCAGCTTGATGAGCTGCCTCTGATTCTGCTGCAATCAGATCTGCTACAGCTTCTGCCTGTGCCAGGTCAAAGCGTCCATTCAGAAAAGCCCTTTGCGTAAATTCACCTGGCTTAGCCATGCGGGCACCTTGGCGTATCAGTAGGTGTATGACTTGACGCACGATATACATAGATCCGTGACAGGCTATTTCTACACTATCTTCTTTGGTGAAAGAATGGGGGCGTTTAAAGATGGTGACTAGTACTTCATCCAACACCTTTTGGCCTGTTGTGTCGACGATATGGCCCCAATGGATAGTATGTGAGGGTTGTGAGGTTAGGTCTTTACCTGAGAATAGGGTGTTGACGAGGGGTAGGGTACCGTGGCCAGAGAGTCGAATGACTGCGATGGCGCTTTTGCCTGGCGGGGTAGCCAGGGCTACGATGGGTTGGTTTTGGGGAAGGGGGAGGGTATACATTTGGATTTCTATCGTTTTATGAGGCTGTAGTCGTAGTTTTTCAAGTTCATGTTTCACGATGCTTTTTGCCCTGCGGGCGGCTTCGTTACTTTTTCCCTACGAGATAGGGGGGATTATATGCATCTGGGGTTCTGTCGTTTTATTAGGCTATCGTGTAGCTTGATAAGTTCATATTTTACGAAGCTTTCCCCTGCGGGGGGCTCGTTGCTTTTTTCCCACGATGAAAAAAGTAACCAAAAAAATCACCCGCGACTATCAAATTTGGCTAAAAGACCCTCGCCAAGTGTTTAAAAT
>JBCBRR010000050.1:0-8370 GCA_039819605.1 Bacteroidota bacterium
GTAATCCATGGGGCAATATACTAAAGTGTTCGCCTGAAGGCGAGGGTGTTATTCCCAATCCCACCTAACTACATAAAGATGAGCACTTGTGCATAGAGTTCAGGCTTGAGGTAAGTGTTGTTGAACGGCGTGTCATACTCGTCGAGCAGGACAAATACTCTCCGACCGTGATACTCGTGAAGGAGCTCTGACAGAAAACACAAAGATTCCTCAAGGTCGGTCAAATCTGCTCTCTTCCTAACTACGTCAGAGAAGTATTCAATCTTAGCGATCGCAGTCGCTGTTTGCTTTAATGTATGTAGCCAATTATCTAAGTAGTCATGCTGCCTGTAGAGTGCAGCGAGTGTACTCTTAAATTTTTGCTCAATAGCCTGTATATCTTCACCTGCTATATCTTTAAGGGTCAGAGAGATTACTGGCCACTTGCCTTGGTGGCTAGCAATTAGGCCAGGATGCTCTTTCCCGATCTTCAGGTTGTCAAATAGGCCTGGATGGGAGTTTACAGTTTCGAGCTCACGGGTGGTCTCGTTTTCCCTGACTTCGCAGCGAAGGAAGTTATAGAGCATACTCATGTTGAGGGTCTTCCCCCACCTTCGAGGGCGTGTGATGAGTAAGGCTAGGCCACCATCTGTAAGAAAGTCTTTGATTAGAAGCGTTTTGTCAACAAAAATGTCTCCGGACACCAGGTCCATAAAATCTCCGGTGCCTATGTGTAAACTGCTTTTAGCTAAACCTACCCTATTCCTATGGGTTGCCGGATCATGAAAGTATGCCATATTGATCGCCCTCTTAGTAAATTGTTGCTTGCCCAAATACGAGCATGGGCTAAAAACTCTGATTTGTCTGTTGTGTGCACCATGCGTGTGTGTAGCCAGTCCGCCGTATATAGTAGGTTGCATTTTCTTGCCCAGGGTACCTACATGTGATGGGTTATAGCAGCTTTGCAGTACTGCGCACAAGAGTAAGATCTTGACAACGTATGGGTGGATTGGGTTTTGCATAGGTTGTTTTGATCTGGGTTGTGGGTTGGGCCAAATCTAGACATTATGCTTGAATTTTGGATGGTAGGTTTAGGGGTTAGGATCAATGATACCGCAGATTGAGGTTCTCAGGGTGGAATTGGATGGGGTGGCAGCATGCTTTAACCTTAGCTTCAGCCCATAAAACATTCTCCAAAAAGTCAACCCCCACACAACCCTTCCCCCCCCCCAACCCCCTCCATCCCTTACATTTCCCGCTTCTGTTATACTTTTGTAAAACCCTGCTGAAAACAGCTAAACAAAAACCCAGAATAAACCCATCACAAAAAACAGCCTAGCCCCCACAACATGCTAACTATCCATAACCTCCATGCCTCCATAGACCAAAAACCGATCCTCCAAGGTGTTAACTTCAATGTACACCCTGGTGAAGTCCATGCTATCATGGGCCCTAATGGATCGGGTAAAAGTACCCTAGCCTCTATACTCGCTGGGAAGCCTGGCTATACCGTCACCAACGGCACGGTCACCTTCCAAAATCAAGACCTCCTAAATATGGCCCCGGAAGAACGGGCAGCCGCAGGCCTCTTTCTCGCCTTTCAATATCCTGTGGAAATCCCCGGCGTTACCAATACGAATTTTCTCAGGACAGCTGTCAACCAACTCAGAAAACAACGCGGAGAAACACCCCTGGATGGCGCTAAGTTTCTAAAAATGCTTAGAGAAAAAGCTAAATTGGTAGATATGGAACCTAATTTCCTGCACAGAGCACTCAATGAAGGCTTTTCAGGTGGGGAGAAAAAACGTAACGAAATCCTGCAAATGGCTGTGCTGGCCCCTAAACTGGCTATCTTGGATGAAACAGACTCAGGGTTGGATATCGATGCGCTTAAAATAGTGGCCCAGGGTGTCAATCAACTCCGAAACTCACAAAACGCCCTGGTCGTTATCACACACTACCAAAGATTGCTCGATTATATCGTGCCTAACTTCGTACATGTGCTCCATAATGGGAAGATCGTACAATCTGGTAACAAGGAACTCGCTCGAGAACTGGAAACGAAAGGCTACGATGGGCTTAAAACTATCCCCACCCACCCGTAAACACCGCTACACAACCACCTGATGCCGTCTTCACATATGCAACAAGCCCAGCAGGCTGTCCATCGGCATGTCCATGCCTTGAGTACAACACATCCGCTGTACCCTATGAAACAACAAGCTTGGCAAAGGTTGCAACAACTGGGATTTCCAACGGCTCAAAATGAAGCCTATAAATATACCCCCATCACAACGGTGCTCCCTGATGCACTGGACCCCTATCCCGCCCCCCCTAATGCCTTTAAGCTCACTAAACAAGACTTGCTGCCCTATCTGCACCCCAAAAATGACGGCTACCAGCTGGTCTTTGTCAATGGACAGCTTCGTAAAGACCTGATGGATCTTGAAGATGCCCAGCTGCCTTGGGACTATCTAACATTGCAAGAAGCTTATCTGCAAAATCCAACTGCCTTTACGCCCTATGCAGCTCAGGCTACCGATCCTTTTGTAGCGCTCAATACGGCTTTGTGCACAGAAGGTACCGTCATACGGATCCCTGACCATACGGTCTTGGATCAACCTTTGTACATCCATCATATAACCAATGCGTGTAGCTACCCCCGATTACATATCTGGATGGGGAAAAACAGCCACGCACAGCTGGTTATGGATTGGCACGCAATGAGCACGCATCCCCAATTTACAAACGCCTTGACAGCCATTACATTGGATACAGGCGCCCAGCTGCAGTATTATACCCTGCAGACACGGATGCAACAGGCCCATCAGATCTATACTACCCAGTGCTATCAGGCTAGTCACAGTGTATTGCATACTCATTATTTCACCTGGGGCGGTAACCTGGTCAGGAACAATCTCCATACCTGCCTACAAGGACCTCACGCGGAGGCCTATATGTATGGATTGTATAGCCCGAATGCATACCAACATGTGGATAACCATACGCGGGTAGATCACCAGGCGCCGAATACGCAGAGCCACGAACTCTATAAAGGCATTGTCGGTGGCCATGCCACAGGGGTCTTTAATGGGGGCATCGGCGTACAGCCAGCCGCGCAAAAGACACGCGCTTTTCAGAGTAACCACAATATGTTGATGACCGACCAGGCAACTCTCCATACCAAACCCCAGTTGGAAATCTATGCAGATGATGTCAAATGCTCGCACGGAGCTACCATAGGCCAGCTTGACGCGGCCCAACTCTTCTACCTTAGGGCCCGGGGAATACCAATGTCCACGGCCCGTCATATGCTCCTATATGCTTTTGTCAAAGACATCGTCAACGCTGTCAACCTGCCAGCGCTTCGGGAACAGCTAGATCAGGATTTACAAGCTGTATTGGCTACATTTGAGCTGGATACTGCGTCTGCCTGACGCGGAATCAAACCGAAAAGAATGCCGATGCATGCAACGCCGCCCACGCACCTGTGGGATGTCAACACAATCCGAGCCCAATTCCCTGCCCTAAGCCAGCAGATCCATGGGAAGCCGCTGAACTACCTGGATAACGCCTCTACTACGCAAAAGCCCCAGGTGGTGCTAGAGGCCTTGCACAACTACTATCTGTCCAGTAACGCTAATGTGCACCGCGCTACACATGCCCTGGCTGATCAGGCCACGGAGGCCCTAGAGGCTACGCGTAAGCATGTCCAACACTTTATCCATGCGGCTGAGCCAGAAGAAATTATCTTTACAGCAGGCACTACAGCCAGTATCAACCTGGTGGCCCAGAGCTACGGACGGGTTTTCTTACAAAAAGATGATGAGGTGGTTATCTCACACATGGAGCACCATGCTAACCTGGTCCCATGGCAGATGCTATGCGAAGAGCGAGGTGCTCAACTCCAGGTCATTCCTATTACGGATGCGGGGGAGCTGTGCATGGAAGCCTTTGACAACCTACTTACCAACCGCACCCGGATCGTGGCCATTACCCATGTGTCCAATACGTTGGGCACTATCAATCCGATCCAAGAGATAGTAACTAAGGCCCACGCTGTCGGGGCCGTCGTGCTCGTTGATGCTGCACAAGCCATACCGCACTTGCGGGTGGATGTGCAGGAGCTGGGTTGTGATTTTCTCACTTTTTCAGCTCATAAAGCCTATGGCCCTACTGGCGTGGGTATCCTGTATGGCAAAAGACCCTGGCTGGAAAGCATGCCCCCTTATCAGGGTGGAGGAGAGATGATCCAGGAAGTTACCCTGGAAAAGACCAGTTATAACGCCCTTCCCTATAAATTTGAAGCCGGTACCCCCCACATAGCCGGCATTGTAGGCTTGGATGCCGCATTGACCTGGCTGGAAGAAATCGGATTGTCTGCCATTAAAGCCCATGAAGCCGCTCTGCTGACCTATGCACACCATCAGCTGCGTCCCTGGGCAGATCAAATACAATACATCGGGCAGGCCCCTGATAAAGTGGGTATCTTGGCGTTCCACATACCCGGTATACATCATGCCGATATCGGTATGCTGCTGGATGCGCAAGGTATTGCCGTCAGGACCGGGCACGCTTGCACTCAACCCCTCATGCAAAGATTTGGAATTGAAGGCGTCGTACGGGCCTCCTTTGCCATGTACAATACGCTACCAGAAGTCGAACAGTTGGTAGCCGCCGTGGCTCGCCTTCTGGATCGCAAACGCAGTGCCCTCCCCACTGGCTAAATCATGGACATCCAACCGGCGCCAATCAACGCCATACAAGACGAGATCATACAGACATTTGCTGTCTTTGCAGATGACCGGGAGGCTATGCTACACTACCTCATGGAGCTGGGCGACCAAATGCCCCCGCTAGCTGACACCTATAAAACTGAAAAGTACCGTATTCCCGGGTGTATGTCTGCTGTATGGCTCGTCCATACCCTCGAAAAAGACCGCCTGGTTTGGGAAGCCGATAGCAATACAGCCATTACCAAAGGGCTGATCAGTCTGCTAATACGTGTACTCTCCGGCCAAAAGCTCAGCACAATTGCGCACAGTGAGCTCTATTTTATCGAAGGTATAGGCATGCGCCAAGTGATCGGCTCGCAACGTAGCAGTGGGCTGGCCAGCATGCTCAAGCAAATGCGGCTGACGGCCCTAACCTATCAGCAGCAGCTTACCGACACCCAGCCTGTCTCTGTAGCCCCCACAGCAACGCCTGGAGAGTCTCTGCAAGACCAAGTCGTACAAGCCATCAAACAGGTGTATGATCCGGAATTGCCCGTAAACATTTACGAATTGGGCCTTATCTATGCCATCCATGTCTACCCGCTCAATAATGTGCACATTGTTATGACACTGACGTCGCCCAGTTGCCCCGCCGCTGAGATGATCCCCAGCCAAGTAGAAAGCAACGTGCGTGCCCTACCAGACGTCAATGAGGTGCATGTAGAGCTTACGTTCGATCCGCCCTACACGACAGATCGGATGTCTGAAGAAGCTAAGCTGGCCCTGGGATTCTTATAGGAGTTTGCAGGGCAGTGAAAAATATCCTATGTTAGGGCACGTTCGTAACAAACTGTATTATAAGGAGTCGTCATGCATACAGATACCTACACCCAAGCTGCCGAAGCCGAGCTTACTTCAGTAGGCTTCACAGCCCTAAAAACTGCTAAAGACGTAGTAGACCATTTCACCCATCAAGCAGCAGGCAATACCCTACTGGTGATTAACTCCATGTGCGGCTGTGCGGGCCCTGGTGCCCGACTAGCCATTACACGTGCTCTAGAGGTCATACGAAAAAGCAGTCAGCCTACGCACCTCGTTACCGTGCTGGCTGGCGTAGACGTAGAGGCGACGACACAAGTCCAAGAATATATCAAACCCTATTTGCTATCTTCGCCTGCCGTAGCACTCATTGGAGACGGCGAGGTACTGCATTTTGTAGAACGCCATCAGATCAAAGGGCAGCCCATCGAGCTACTCGCTGAAGCGTTCGCTACTATATTAGAAGAACATAACTAGCTGATTTAATCTAGGCAGTCTCGAGAATCTTAGGCACAAGCTTGTCAGTGACCTGAATGACGTAAATTACAGACGCGAGTTGCTATGGTACAATTACAAGTGGGGGATCTAGCCCCTGAATTCATAGGTAAAAACCAGCAAGGGGAGCTCATCCGGCTCAGCGACTTTGCAGGCCAGAAGTTGGTCCTGTACTTCTACCCGAAAGACAGTACCCCTGGGTGCACCCTACAGGCTTGCAACCTACGCGATAGCTATAAAGAGCTCAAAAAAGCGGGCTATGAGGTATTGGGCATCAGTACAGACAATATAGAAATGCACCAGCAGTTCATAGAGAAGCAGCGCTTACCCTATAATCTCATCTGCGATGAGGACCGCTACATTCATGAGCAATATGGCACGTGGGTCGAGAAGATGCTATTTGGTAGGAAATACTGGAACACAGCGCGCAAGACTTTTGTGATTGATACCGAAGGTCGCATTGAAAAGATTATCGATAAGGTTAGGCTAACTAACCATGCCCAGCAGATCTTAGGTCACAAAGTGATCTAAGTGCTTTGTGAAAGAACCCAGGCATGGCCTCATTGATGGTCTAGGTGCGGAGTGAGAGGGATTCGAACCCTCGGTACCTTTTACAAGGCACACCCGCTTTCCAGGCGAGCACCTTCAGCCACTCGGTCATCACTCCAGGGGGTATTCAGCAGAGGTTTGGGTAAGCCCGTATAGGGCACGAGGGGTTATAAACCAGCTTTACGTTTTAAACACACCAGAAATTACACATTATGGCCGTCACCCGATTGCAAAGAAAGCTAAAAAAGAACAAAGTTAGGTCAGCACAGCGGACAGAGAGTATCAAAAAGTGGCTTTGGAAGCCTGTTATCAAGAAGACAGCTATTGAATCCTAATCACAGGACGTCTCATCTTCGTCCTGATCGGCAAAGAATGGGTCTACTGCTTGCGCATCCTCCTGCAGCATAGACTGGCCTTTCGCCAATATCTCCTCGCCCAATTGCTGTACGCGCTGTGACAAATCTTGGCAATATGCTTGTGCGCGGCGAATGGCTTTGCGTGTTTCTTCCCACTGTGTGTAAAGATGGTGCTGTCTATCAGCTGCCTTCTCCTTGCTGGCTACCTCAAGGGCTTGCACCTTCTGTTGTGCTTCTTGCCGCAGTTGGGTGGCTTGGTTATGTGCTTCTTGGACAATCAGCTCAGCTTCTTTTTGGGCTTGGGCGCGCGTATTTTCCGCTGTGGTTTCCGCTATGCGGATGGTCTTTAGCAATACACTTTCCAACCCTTGTAGCCTACTGACTTCCTTTTTGTAGTATTCTACCGTCTCCTCTAACTTTTGGAGGTTAGTCAGCATCTTTTCCCAAGCGTGGGCTATAGCATGTAAGAAAGCATCGACTTCATCGGTATGATAGCCTCGCCATTTTTTCTCGAAGCGCTTTTTTCTAATCTCGATAGGGGTTATTTGCATACTGGTGCTGTCTTCTTATGCCTGTTGTTAAGCGTTGCTTTTCTCACAAATTAAGCAATATTCGCGTGTGTACCCTAGCCTCTAACCTAAAATGCCACAGCATACCCTCGTTCAGGTAGATGGTTCTACTGTCTATGGGCTATGGCATATAGCCGAGTCAGAGGAGGCCCTGTTAAATCAGTTACAGCTTACGCCTACAGAACATGTAATGTACAAACAGATCACACACCTTCATAGGCGGCTATCTTGGCTTGCGGCTCGGGCAATGCTACAGCGGTTGTGCATCAGTTTGGGCTATGCCTACACAGGTGTGTTGAAGAATCATTGGGGCCAGCCCTACGTAGCGACGCCTGGTGTTTACATCAGCCTGGCGCATTGTTTTCCTTGGGCACTTGCTGCCGTGTCTCAAGGTGCTCCTATAGGTATTGATATTCAGTTACCCAGTCAGAAGTTACATCGTGTACAGCACAAATATCTAAGTAGGTCAGAGATACAGGATGCAGCTGGAGATCTAGGAAAGTTATGTGTGTATTGGTGTGCCAAAGAGGCTATTTACAAGGCGTATGGTGGTTGTGGTAGGATTTCGTTAAGGGGGGGTATTAGGGTTAGGCCTTTTGTGAAGGAGAATATGGGGTGGGTACAGGGTTTTGTCAATGTAGGAGGTGGGTATGTTGTTCGGTATGGGTTGCATGAGGGTTATGTGTTGACGTATGGTAAGGGGAGGTAAGTATTATGTATCTGGGTTTTTGTCGTTTTATGAGGCTGTAGTTGTAGTTTGTTAAGTTTGAGGGTTATGATGCTTTTTTCCTTGTGAGGGGTAAGCAATTATGTATCTGGGTTTCTGTTGTTTTATGAGGCTGTAGTTGTGGTTTGTCAAGTTTGTGGTTTACGATACTTTTTGCCCTG
>JBCBRR010000051.1:0-8366 GCA_039819605.1 Bacteroidota bacterium
GAGGGATGCTGCAGGCTCATACGCTCATCATCCAATCGTGCGGTGTGCCACATTAAGTCTTTGCAACCATCATGCTTCCGTGCAGTTGCAGCACCCCTTTGGGTCCGTTAACGGATGTCTCGCTCTTTTCTTCGAAAAGTACAATTTGTCAATAGGGCATAAATGGTCTTTATTTACATACTTACGTCCTAAATATGACTTCCAAAGCGGTCTCAAGGTGCTTTCTCTACTTCTTGCTTTAGCTGCCTGCACTCGCCCTCTATTCTTTGAAAAATACAATACCAACGAGCAGACTTCTATTTCAAAGAGCGCTAGAAAAACACATAGGGGACTCAGGTAGCAGGACCTCAAGGGTGCTGCAAACACATGAAAGCAATCGAGATGAAAAGGTGATCGTAGCGTCTGATGCTGTTTGATAACCGGGGCTACAATCTGCAGCACCCTATCCCGCATTATTGTTAGATGGCGTTAAGAAAGGCCTGAGACAAGGGCGGCCAAACTGCAGACCTGTCTGAGGAGCGTTAGCGACGAGATTTCTGCTGTTTAGCCCTTGGCGAAGGTCTTTTAGCCAAATCTGACAATCGCGGGTGATTTTTTTGGTTACTTTTTTCATCATAGGAAAAAAGTAACGAAGCCCCCCGCAGGGGAAAAAGATTCGTGAAACCCGAACTTGAAAAACTACAACTGCAGACTAATAAAACGATAGAAAACCAGACACAGAATCCACCCTCTATAACGATGTGATCTCTTACACTTTCCCAAGAGTTTTCCATAACGCTGACAATTATCTAGGACAGCCCCTATTTCTGTAAGTCGTTCGGGTCATGTCAAAGAGTCTTACCCCCTCACTGAAATTTTGCAACTCTCCTCGCCTCATCGTAGATTTGCGTTTAGGAAACTTGTCATCAACATGTAATCCACTACACAATACCATGCGCACAAACGACCACAACCGGATCATACGAGTCTCAAACCGTATCATCTACCAATCGCACGATGCCTATGGCAAAGACTCGCTCAAATATGATGAAATCGTTATAGATTGTTTGAAATCACGCCTAAGCCCAAAGCTAATAGAACGCATTGACTTCGCTACGCTACAATTCACATACACAGATCTCATCCGCAGTGGCGACCTACTGAACTATCGAAGTGATGTTATCTACAAAGTGTCGATCGATAACAAGTCAGGTATAATCTACTTTATCATAGAGCTACAAAGCACACCCGAAAGACACATGGCTCAAAGGTTAGATGAATATAAGGCCCTACTCTCAGTGAACCATCAAACCAGGGAGAAAACCTTGATGCGGCCTTTTATACTACCTACCTGTATGTATAATGGGCGGGTACCGTATCCCTATTCAACCAGACTGTGCGATTGTATAGAATATCCAGAGTTAGCGAGGGAATATGGGACGCTGGACGGCTTTGAATTATGGGATTTGACGCAGTCCACGATAGATGAGTTGCTACAGCAAGGGGGTAAGTCCGGTTTCTTCCAGGCCTTACTAAAGCAAGGAAGGCGGGGTGAATTTATAGAAGTACTGCAGAAAGTAACGCCAGCGTACATACAGCAGCTACCTCGTGGTCATGTACACAGCAGTGCAATGTACATCTATCATAATAGTAAACCAGAGCAAGGAGATGAATGTCTTAGGCTATTATCTCAGCTCATTCAAGAAAAATCAGTAAAGGAGAAAGTGATGTCATACGCAGACAGCATACACTACAAGGGCATAGCAGCAGGTAAGCAATTGGGTATAAAAGAAGGTGTTATTAGGGGCAAACAGTTAGGTATAAAAGAAGGTATTACCAAGGGCAAGCGATTAGGTATACAGGAAGGTAAACAATTAGGTATAGTGGAGGGTAAGCAGTTAGGTATACAGGAAGGTGCTACTAGGGGTAAGCAAGAGGGTATGCTTCAGGCAGCGAAGACCCTGCTGCAACAGGGTGTAGAGATGGGTACCATTGCATTAGCCACAGGGCTACAACGTGAGCAGCTTCTACAGCTGAAATAACAAGGAAAAGGAATGGATTAAACCACCATCTAAGCTCATTCAAACAAAATCAGTAAAGGAGAAAGTAATGTCATATGCAGACAGTGTACGTTATCGAGGTGTAGAAGAAGGTGTTACTAAGGGCCGACAGTTGGGTATACAAGAAGGTGTTGTTAAAGGCATACTCCAAACAGCAAAGAACTTGTTGCGCCAGGGGGTAGAAATGGATACCATCTCATTGGCTACAGGGCTAGAATACGAGCAGCTCCTAGAGTTGAGACAGCCAGGAGCGCAGCTGACAAATATAAGCCTTACCTATGGGCCCTACCCAACTACATTCCCCTCCATGTCATGAGCCATATCTTGGCCCTTAGCCTTCGGCATCTTCGTGTATAACTCATTGTAATCCACAAGCTCTATCAGACACAATTCGGCGTTATCTCCTAAACGTCGCCCACTTATTCTGATAATACGGGTGTACCCCCCTGGCCTATCGCCTATCTCGTGTACAATTTCGTTGAAAAGCGCCTTCACAGGTGCTTTGTCCTGGAAATGAGCGAAAACCATCCTCCTGGCATGGGTGGTATCCTGTCGTCTGGCTTTGGTGATGATAGGCTCTACAAACTTTCTCAACATCTTGGCTTTGGCTACCGTAGTTATGAGCCGCTTGTGAAGTAACAAAGAAGTAGCTTGCCTAGCCAATAAGGCCTTGCGGTGTGAGGCTGTCCTACCGAGATGATTGAACTTTTTACCGTGTCTCATACTGTTTATAATGGGCCATGTTTCTTTTTATACAACCTATGTTAGGGGCAAGTAAGACGATATGTCCATACCAAAAGCTAACCCCTGACTGTCTACCAGATCTTTGAGCTCTTTAAAAGACTTCTCGCCAAAATTCCTCAGCTTGCTAATGTCATCTAACCGTAGTTGCACAAGGTCGCCTAGGGTTTTGATATCGGCATCGCGCAGACAGTTGTAGGCTCTTGCCGATAACTGTAGCTCGTCCAAAGGCTTGCTGAGCGTCTCACGCATCTTGAAGAAGGTAGGGTCCGGTAGGGTGGAAAGTACTTGCTTCTCTTGCTCAAGTACCAGCGGCACACGGGTTTGCTGATCTGTCAACAACCTGAAGTGATCGATCAGTATATCCGCCGCCCGCTCTAAAGCCTCCTCAGGATGTATGGTACCATCCGTTTGTATGGATAATGACAAAGATTCGTAGTCAGTTTTCTGCTCTACCCGCGTGTAGGCTACGTGGTATTTTACATTCTTGACAGGGCTAAAAATGGCGTCGATAGGTATAAGGCCTTGGATAGGGTTGTCTGGCTTGTTCTCTTCAGCAGGCACGTAACCGCGACCTTGCTCAATGGATAGCTCTAACGTAAAGTGGGCAGTTTCGTCGACGTGACAAATGACTAAGTCTGGATTCAATACCTCGAAGGCATCCGTAACCTGCATGATGTCGCCCGCTTTCAAGACCTTTTGTTGTGAAATGGGTAGACGTATCTTTTCCGTTGGGCCTTCGACGATTTTGCGGAGCCGGACTTGCTTCAGATTCAAGACGATCTCTACAACGTCTTCGGTCACGCCCTCAATGGTCGAAAATTCATGCTGTACACCTGGTATGGAAATGGACGTAATGGCATGCCCCTCTAAAGAAGAAAGTAGCACACGCCTGAGTGCATTGCCTATCGTTACACCGTAGCCTTTGTCCAAAGGCTTGAAAGTGAATACGCTGTTGAACTTGTCTATGTTTTGAACCGTGATTTTCTCAGGTATTTGAAAATGTATGGCTTGCATTGTGTTCGCTATGTTACAATTTAGGGTTAAGAGCTATCTAGAATATAGTTCGACGATGCTCTGTTCATTAATCTTCTCAGGTATTTCCTCACGCGATGGTAGATTGAGCAGTTTACCAGTCATCTGCTGGGCATCCCATACCAACCAAGGATATTTTTTATAGCTCAATTGCATGTGCTCTGTATCGAGTTGCAAAGGCTTAGCTCTTTGGCGTAGGGCAATGCTATCCCCGGGCTTTAGCGTGTAGGAAGGGATATTGACGATGCCACCGTTGACCAAAATGTGCTTGTGCGCTACCCATTGACGAGCTGCTCTTCTGGTAGGTGCTAGGCCCAGCCGATAAATCGTATTGTCTAACCGGGTTTCCAGTAGCTGTAGCAGAATTTCACCACTAACGCCCTTCTTTTTCGCAGCCCGTCGAAAAGTATTGGCAAATTGTTTCTCAAGCAAGCCGTAAATGTACTTGGCTTTCCCTTTCTCCATCAGCTGTAGCGCATAGGCTGATTTTTTCTTGTGGTGTTTCTTGCCGTGTTGGCCAGGCGGATAGCTCTTTTTCTGCAATGCTTTGCTGGGCCCAAAAATGGGCTCGTTGAACTTCCGCGCAATTCTGTCTCTGGGACCTGTATATCTTGCCATAGCTTATTGATTGGGTTACATAGATTTACGGATGCCTACGCTTTGGAGGTCGGCAACCATTGTGCGGTATGGGGGTTATGTCTTTGATAACCATAATTTCTAGTCCATTATCTTGTAGGGTACGAATGGCGGCATCCCGGCCTACACCTGCCCCTTTCACATACACTTCTATCTGCCGGAGGCCTAGCTCATAGGCCGCTTTGGCACAGTCTGCAGCGGATATCTGGGCAGCATAAGGCGTATTTTTTTTGGAGCCTTTAAAGCCCATCTTGCCAGCCGAAGACCAGGCAATGACTTGCCCCCCTCCGTTAGTCATGGAGATAATCACGTTGTTGTATGTGGCCTTGATGTGTGCTTGACCTGCTTGGTCGACGACTACTTTCTTTTTCTTAGCTCTTTGTTGTGGTTTTGCCATTGTTTTTAGACCTAGCCTACCGGTTTATTTTTTCGTAGCCTTCTTCTTATTAGCTATGGTTTTGGGCTTGCCCTTACGCGTGCGGGCATTGTTTTTCGTCTTTTGGCCTCGCAAAGGCAGCCCTATGGCATGCCTTCTGCCCCGGTAGCTTTTGATATCTATCAGCCTTTTGATATGCAACCGAATCTCAGACCGTAGGTCACCCTCTACTTGATACTGCTCGTTAATGATGGACCTGACAGTGTTGAACTCTGCTTCTGACCAAGTCGATACACGTTTGTGCTTATCTACCCCTGCCTGGACTAGGATTTGGCTAGCTAAGCTGGGCCCAATGCCGAAAATAGACCTGAGCGCAATCTCGCCTTGCTTATTATCTGGAATATCTACGCCTACAATTCTAGCCATACTTAGCGCTTTTTCTTTCTGATGGGTTTATTTCTGTTAACGCCCTGCCTCTGTTTATAGCGGGGGTTCAATTTACTAATGACATAGAGCACCCCTTCTCTGCGCACGAATTGGCACTCTTTGCTACGTTTTTTAATGGAAGTTCTTACTTTCATGGCAGCCTGAGCTAGGTATCTATTTTGTATCTATGCGTTATCCTCCCCTTGGTTAGATCGTAGGGCGTCAGCTCTAATTTTACTTTATCTCCCGGCATTATGTTGATGTAAAACTTACGCATCCGGCCCGATATATGAGCCCGGACTAAGTGTCCATTCTCCAGGCGTACTTTAAACTCTGCGTTGGGCAGGGCTACTTCTACGATACCATTCTGCTCTATTAGGGACGCTTTGGCCATACTGTACTTAGCTGGCTTGTAAAGCCTTTTCTATATGCTCATACGTTGTGAGCACCTCAGTGGTATGCGCATGCACGACGACAGTATGCTCAAAGTGCGCAGAGAATGTTTTGTCTCGCGTGCTTACCGTCCAGCCGTCTCGCTCATATACCACACCTGATTTCCCTAGGTTGATCATGGGCTCTATAGCGAGCACCATGCCGGGCCTAAGCTTTACTCCCCTGCCTCGCTTGCCATAGTTAGGCACATCCGGATCTTCGTGCAACTTTCGCCCAATGCCGTGCCCTGCAAGCTCACGCACTACCGAGCAGCCTTGCGTATGCACGTAGTCTTGAATGGCCTGACCAATATCCCCCGTACGCTTACCCGCACTGGCTTGCCGTATACCCTCGTATAGGGCAGCTTGGGTAGTAGCCAACAGCTTCTCGACGACAGTACTCACACGGCCTACCGGAAAGGTAAAGGCAGCGTCGCTATGAAAGCCTTTGTAAGCAACCCCACAGTCTATGGATACGATGTCTCCCTCTACCAGCCGGTAGTCGTTAGGAATACCATGCACAACTGCATCGTTGACAGAAGTACATACCGACGCGGGAAATCGCTTAAACCCTTTGAACGAGGGCCGACCTCCATGGTCCTGAATAAACGCTTCTGCTAGGCTGTCCAATCGCTTTGTGGTTACGCCTGGCCGAATCTCCTGGGCCATAATCCCGAATACTTGACTTAGGATACGGGCGCTCTGTCTAATGATATTGATCTCTTGCGCGTTTTTTAAAAAGATCATAGCTCAAGCTACTGCCATGCTGGGTAAAGGTTCCTGAGCTCTTTCAGTTTGCATCATGGAGTCGTAGTGATGTACTAGCAAGTAGCTCTCAATTTGCTGTAAGGTATCTAGCACCACACTCACCATGATGAGTAAGGAGGTACCTCCATAAAATCGGCTGAATGACCTACCGATGCCTATGAGGTGCGCAAGACCTGGCAAAACGGCAATGGCGGCTAAAAACAGCGAGCCTGGCAAGGTAATTCTACTCAAAATGTGGTCGATATGGGCCGCCGTTTCTTTTCCGGGTTTGATGCCGGGTACAAAACTGCCGTTGCGCTTCATATCGTCGGCTATTTGTACGGGGTTGACTGTAATGGCTGTGTAGAAGTAGGTAAATAGGACGATGAGTACAGCGAACACAACGTTGTGTTGCCAGGTTGTAAAGTCAGAGAAAATGCGCGCTATGCCAACAGCGAAGGCAGCCCTACGGGCCAATAGGTTACTCAATAGGGCTGGCAAAAACATGAGCACTTGGGCAAAGATGATGGGCATGACGCCTGTTGTATTGAGCTTAAAGGGTATGTACTGACGTTGCCCTGCATAGTGCCCCCCTCCAGTCACTTGCTTGGCATATTGGAGGGGTATGCGACGCGTAGCCTGTGTAAACATGACCACACTCACTACAATCAGAAAGAGGATACAGATTTCGACGATGAATAGGAATAACCCACGGGTACCTCTGGAAAACAGTTCTTGAAAAAAAGCACCGGGCAGTGAAGAGATGATCCCCACCATGATGAGCATGGAAACGCCGTTGCCTAGCCCCTTATCGGTGATTCTATCCCCTAGCCATACGCAAGCCATGGTACCAGCAGGTAGGATGCAGACAGCGAGCAAGAAAAAGAGAGTCTTGTTGATTAAGATGACGTCGTCTTCAACCGTGGTCAATAGGTAGCTAAAGGATTGCACAACAGCTAGAAAGATAGTCAACCCTTTGGTAAGTTGGTGCAGTTTTTTTCTACCTGCCTGGCCTTCTTTCTGCATTCTCTGGAAATAGGGAAAAGCGACGGTCAGCAGCTGTACAGCAATAGAGGCAGAAATGTAGGGCATGATGCCCAAGCCAAAGATGGATACGTTGCTGAATGCCCCGCCTAGGAAGACATCTAGCAAACTAAAAATGCCTTTTACCTCACCCGTAAGCTTGCTAGGATCTATGCCCGGCAGTACAATGAAGGACCCGAGGCGGAATATCAACAAGAATTGCATCGTGTTGAATATCCTGGACCGGAGCTCTTGAATGGCAAAAATATGCCCAATGGTGCTGAAAAACTTACGCATGGGTCTTGATGAGCGTGGCCTCCCCCCCTTGCTCTTGTATGCTAGCCTTGGCTGTGGCAGAGAAGGCATGGGCACTGACAGATAGACGCGTCTGCAAAGCCCCGCCCCCTAGTATTTTATAGGGGCGCGATGCGTGCGCCCACCCGTGTTTGGCCAACACCGCAGCATCGATGGTATCCAACTGATATTCTGCTGCCAGCGCCTGCAGGGTAGCCAGGTTGATGGCCCGACAGGTAGTTTTGTTGAAGTTTTTGAAACCAGCCCTGGGTAGGCGCCGCTGCAAAGGCAATTGCCCCCCTTCAAAGCCAATCTTTCGCTTATAACCAGAGCGCGACCGGGCCCCTTTGTGACCTTTGGTAGACGTACCGCCCCGCCCAGATCCTTGTCCTCGTCCTATTCGCTTGGCTACCTTTGTCGAACCGGTAGCGGGTCGCAGTGTGTTGAGCTGCATAAATGTTATACGGGTTCTGTTTTGATTAGGTGGCCCACGCGGCGGATCATACCTTGCACTTGTGGGGTCAGCTCAACTTGGACGCTTTTCCCAATTTTGCCTAAGCGTAGGGCACGTATGGTTAGCTTTTGTCGCTGAGGACGATTAATGGTACTCCGGGTTTG
>JBCBRR010000052.1:0-7296 GCA_039819605.1 Bacteroidota bacterium
CTTTTTTCATCATAGGAAAAAAGTAACGAAGCCCCCCGCAGGGGAAAAAGCTTCGTGAAACCCCGAACTTGATAAACTACAACTACAGCTTCATAAAACGATAGAAGCCCAGATACATGATCTACCCTCTATAACGATGTGACCTCTTGCACTTTCCCAATCTGTAGCAATCTTGTGGGCCAAATCTGGTCGCTGCTCTAGCCAAGACAAAAAGTGATGCCCTTGTAGACTCTGTCATGGGGCTGATTTCGCTTACGTGCATGCATGAGATTATGAATTCATACACCGAGACCATTGTAAAGCCAGGAAGTAGGTGGATACCCGTCTAGCAATCATACTTCTCTGCGCATTCTGGCTACAGGCATGTGCATTTGTTCTCTGTATTTGGCAACGGTCCTGCGCGCTATATCGTACCCCTGCGCCTGTAACATGTCTACTAACTTGTGATCAGGATAGGGTTTTTGCTTATCCTCTTCTCGGATTAGCTTGGCTAGTGCTTGTTTTACAACGCGATTGCTGACTTCTGTGCCTGACGTGGTGTGAATACCCTCTGTGAAAAAGAATTTCAACGGATAAATAGCTAAATCAGTCTGTACAGACTTGTTATTGACCACCCTAGATATGGTGGAAATATCTGCCTGCATCTCTTGGGCTACATCCTTGAGTATCATGGGCTTCAGATTCTGCTCTTCCTCTTCTATGAAGAAATCGTGCTGGAGCTTCACAATGGTTTCCATAGTATGCAAGAGGGTCTGTTGCCGCTGCTTAATGGCTTCGATAAACCACTGCGCAGCGGTGAGGCGCTGTTTGACAAACGTGGCAGCTTCTCGCATGTGTTTGTCTTTTCGCTGTGGGGTTTCATATTCTGATAATAAGGCAGCATAACGCTTGCTGACGCTGAGCTCCGGGGTATAGTACGAACGCAGACTAACACGCAGCTGCCCTTCTCGCTGGGTTACTATGAAGTCGGGGTACACGAGCTGCCGGTGTAGGGATGCACCGTCATCGATCCTGGGCTTGGGGTTAAGCTTGCTAATGAGTGCGATGGCTTCCCGAAATAACGCCCGATCGGCAACTTCTAACTTCTTGAGTATGGTGTCGTAGTGCTTCCTGATGAAGGCAGGGAAGGTCTCGGTGACTATTTGGATGGCCAACTGCCTAGCGGGCTTTTTCTCAGCTTTTTGGAGCTGGATCAGCAAACACTCTTGTAAGTTGCGCGCGGCAATACCAGGAGGGTCTAGCTGTTGTATTTTTTTGAGCACAGCTTCGACCTCGTGGGTATGGGCCCGTACGTACTCATTGCAGGCTAAATCGTTGACAATCACCTCTAGATCACGGCGTATGTAGCCGTCGTCTTCTAAATTGCCCAATAGGTATTCTCCTATTTTTCGCTGCTTCTCGTCGAGCTGTAGATAATGAAATTGCTCCAAGAGACGGTCATATAAAGAATACTTGACGGGGATGGTGGCCTCGCGTCGCATGCGATCCGCATGGCTGTCGTACTGTCTATAACCCCATCTGGGTTCTTCTTCACCTAGATCGGCAGGGGCTTCGCTGGTTGGGGATAGCTCTGCGCTCTTTTCCTCAGGCGCTTCCTGGGCTTGCTCTAGCGCTGGATTTTCTGAAAGCTCTCTCTCAATACGCGCTTTGATGTCGATGGCAGGGACTTGCAAAAGCTTCACCAGCTGGATCTGCTGTGGCGTCAGTCTGTGGGTGAGTATTTGTTTGAAACCTAACGCTTGCATAGAGGTTATGCCTGCATGCATGCAGTGCGGTCAAGATATCGTGCCGCACACATGGAGGCTTTTCATAGGGCTGCGCATTTGCCCAAAGGTAAGGAAATATCTAGACGGGTTCTGCATGGCTGCATTTTACCCTAAATTTGCATATCCTGTGCGGGTTTACCTTGCCTACAGGACTCCCTACACAGGCTAAGCAAAACCATTAGTGTGAAAAGAACTACCATCAGAGAATTATTCCAAACACCTAGCTATGTAGGAGAAATCTTGACCCTGCAAGGCTGGGTGATGCACAAGCGGGCCAGCAAGCAGGTCGTATTTATAGCCCTACATGACGGCTCTACCCTACAACATGTACAAGTGGTTATAGCGTCTGAGCAGCTATCCGAAGGCCTGCTACAAGATATAACGGTCGGGGCTAGCGTGCAGGTAGTGGGTACACTGTTAACGTCTAGCGGCCAGGAGCAGTCGGTAGAGCTACAGGCGACCGAGGTATCTGTACTGGGGCAGGCCCCAGCATATCCCTTACAGCCTAAAAAGCATTCCTTGGCTTTTTTGCGTAAGCTGGCCCACTTGCGCTTTCGCACCCAAACCATGCGGGCTGTCTTTCGGATACGACATGCTGTGAGCTACGCCATTCATCAATTCTTTCACGAACGCCATTTTGTATATCTGCATACGCCCATCATCACGGGTATCGATGCGGAGGGTGCTGGTAGCATGTTTCATGTGACGACCCTAGATGCGGTCCACCTACCTCAAGGTAAGCCAGGCGAGGTTGATTTTACCCAGGATTTCTTTGGCCAACCCACTCATCTGACAGTGACAGGGCAGCTAGGTGCTGAAGCTGCGGCATTCGGTCTGGGAGCTGTGTATACATTTGGCCCAACATTTCGGGCGGAAGATTCTAACACGACTAGGCACCTGGCAGAGTTTTGGATGGTAGAGCCCGAGATGGCTTTCTATGACCTAGCCGATACGCTCGTGCTGGGAGAAGCCTTGGTCAAGCATATCATTACCTCCGTTTTGACGCATTGTGTTCCGGAGCTAAATTTCCTACAGAAGCGGCTGCAGCATGCCGCAGCACAACAGCCGCCACATACTTTGCCCCTTATAGATAAATTAGCGAGCGTGCTGGCTACGCCTTTCCAGCGCATTACCTATACCGAAGCCATCAATATACTCAAGGGCTTGCCGCCCCATCTACACAATACATTCGCCTGCCCCATCCGAGACTGGGGGTCAGATCTGCAAGCAGAACACGAGCGCTACCTGGTAGAGCAACATTTTCAGCGACCCGTGATCATAACGGATTACCCAGCAGCTATCAAGGCTTTTTACATGCGTCAGAATGAAGATAATGCCACCGTAGCGGGCATGGACATTTTATTGCCGGGTGTGGGTGAGATCATCGGTGGGTCACAACGTGAAGAGCGTCTGGATAGGTTAGAAGCTGCTATGCAACATAGGGGGATGGACATGCAGGCGCTGCAGTGGTATTTGGATACGCGGCGCTTCGGCACAGTGGTACACAGCGGGTTTGGATTGGGCCTGGAGCGATGCTTGCAATTTTTGACCGGTATGGAAAATATCCGAGATGTGATTCCCTTTCCGCGCACCCCTGGCCACGCCGCCTTTTAGTAACACCCATGGAGAACCTTGGCCCACGCCGGGCTAGGCCCTCTAGTGCAAAAGTCCACGCGCTGTGCCTGACAATCCCTATCCCTCCTTTTTAGCCACAGTTGCCCAAGCATTGTGCCGGAAGCATGCAGACCACATCGGGCAGCTCACCCTGGTAGTGTCCAATCAAGCCACGGGCCAGGCTTTGCAGCAGTGCCTAGCTGCCCAGATGACAAAGCCGACCTGGTCTCCACAAATATGGACATGGACCAGCCTCATAGAGCAGCTCAGCCAGCTACAGATAGCCCCTACATGGGCGCTGGTCATTGAACTCTACCAGACCCTCCAAGCCTTGCAGCCAGATCAGACATCTTTAGAACGGTTTTATGGATGGGGCACGGTGCTCGTGCAAGACTTGGATGCCCTGGATCAATACAGCGTACCTGTCCAAGAGCTGTTTACCAACCTGCGCGATCAGAAAACGATCGAGCAGTCGTGCGCCTATTTGACAGAGGCGCAGCGAGCTGCCATTGCCTCTTTTTGGAAGCATTTTGGCAAACGGCTATCCAAACAGCAACAGGATTTTCTACAGTTCTGGGAGCTATTGCCCCAGTTGTATACCGGTTTTAAGCAGCGCTTGGTAGCCCAAGGCATGGCCTATGAGGGGCTGTGTTACAGTAGGCTGCTGGAGCGGCTTCCGCAAAGTCTACAACCCCTCAAGCAGCATCATAGGCTTGTATGTGTAGGGTTTCATGCTTTATCTACAGCTGCTGAGCAGTGCTTAGCAGCTTTCCAAAACCAGGTGCCCACTGAGTTGTATTGGGATGTAGACGCCTATTACATGGAAGATGAGCGTCAAGAAGCTGGGCGGTACTTGCGAACCTATCAGCAGCAGTCCCATTTTCAGCAGAGTTTCTCAACACCTTTCCCGCAGCACATTCGACAAAATCCCAAACAAATACACCTGTTTGCAGTATCGAGCCGCGTGGGTCAGGTGCAGGTAGTCAAGGAACAGTTACAAGCCCTGAAAACAGCACAGGGGGGGCGATTTAGCCCTGCCCAAACCGCCATCGTATTGGCAGATACCACTTTGTTCCTACCCATGTTATATGCACTCCCTCCCGATATATATCCTACCACCCCTACCCTAGGCTATCCGGTGTCCTATACACAAACCTATGCGCTACTACAGGAGGTATTGACCTTACAAATGGCCCTCAGCCAAGAAGGGAGGCCTACAGATTACTTCCCAACCCGTAACGTACAAGCCCTACTTGACTATCCCCATATGCATTACCCCCCCAACGCATGCGTGCAGCAGGTAAGGCAATATGTGGCTACGACGCCCGACGCATACATTCAGCTCAATCAACTGCTGGCGGAAAGTACATGCCACCGAGTAGTTTTTACGCCCCTGCGTACCCCTGCGGATACACTGCAGTATGTCCTGGATGTGTTGCACCAACTAGCACCCTACTGCACAGGGATGGCCCCTTCTCCGTCGGTAGAAAAAAGAGCTTGGAATGTGCTTGACGATCAGCTTACACAGCTCCAGCAACGGGCCCATGTTTTGCCCATATCTTCCATAGCTGATTTTGCCAGCTTTCTACATCAGTTGGTAGCGCCTATGGAGATTCAGCTGGACGAAGGGACAGCATCAGGCGTATCACTGCTACGGGTATGGGAGACTGGGCAGCTGGATTTTGACAATGTGTTTATTGTAGGCATGAACGAAGGGATATTCCCCGCCAAGGCTGGGGGGCACTCGTTGATTCCTTACAACCTCCGCAAAGGGTATGGGCTACCTACTGGCCACGATTGGCAAGCCTCGCTAGATGCCTATTATTTCTATCGGTTGCTCCAGAGGTCGCGCCGTGTGTACATTACATACAGCACCCAAACTGTAGAGACGGGTCCTAGCGAAATGAGTCGATATCTCTGGCAGCTACTCTACGAGTCGCAGCTACCGATTGAGCGGCACACGGTCGCGCCCCGCCTACAGGTGCCTACCCGCCAGAGCATCATCATTCCCAAAACGGAACAAGTCATGCGTAGCCTCAACCGATTTTTAGTATCGGGTCAATCTACACCACGTAGCCTGACGCCATCTGCTATCAATACCTACTTATCTTGCAGCCTTAGGTTTTACTTCCAGTACATAGCCAGTCTACAGCAACCTATGGAAACCACCCAGGAAATGCAGATGGGGCATGCCTTTCACCGAGTCATGGAGCGATTGTACACCCCCCTGATGCAGTCGCAGCTACAGCGAGCTGTCCAGGCGCGCGACATAGCAGCCCTTGAGCCACACGTAGCATCAGTAGTAGAAGCCGCAGTTACCTATCCCCTTTTCGGGCATCAAACGCCCATGATACAAGCTATGCTAACCAAGCTAGCGCGGCGCCTGTTAGCTTTAGACGAAGCTTATGCCCCCTTCGACATACTGGGTTTGGAACTAGGACGTAATGATGCCGCTATGCGGGTAGATTTTGAGCTCAGTGCAGGTCGGTATATACGATTGGGCGGCATTATAGATCGGGTAGATCGTAAGCCAGACAGCATTCGCATTCTAGATTACAAGACAGGTGCCCATGAGAAGCGCATCGCCTCCATCGACGCCCTGTTTGGTAGAGAGGCTTCCCGACGCAATCCGGCAGCCCTACAGGTACTATTCTATGCGTGGCTATTTGCACAACGCTACACAACGGAGAATACGGCCATTGTACCGGGCATTATACATACCCGAGGCAGCTTTGCCACAGATTTTGATACACGGTTGCTGATACCACGGGCCCACGGACCAGGTCATAGGCCTTTGGAAGATATAAAGCCGTACCAAGCGGCTTTTTCAGCTGGGCTAAGAGAGGTATTGGAGGCGTTATTGGACCCGAGTATACCTTTTGTACAAACTGAGGAAATAGATACGTGCACACGATGCCCGTATCGGGGTATTTGTGAAAGACATTGACATAGGGGCCCTAATTGCACCTGATCCTCAACGGTTGCCATAAGTCATTTTCTTTTTTTATCTGGTCTAATGAGTAGGTTTTCAAGCCGCTATTATAAAACTCCTCTAAAGCCTTTTGGACAACACTTAAATCATTTTGTTCAGATAAATAATTTTCCACAGCCTTCCGGACTATATAAGCCTTACTTCGCTCTTTATCACAAGCAAGGGTTTTAAGTTGATTATTTAATGAATCATCAATATGAAAAGAAAAGGTAGGCATAGTTAATTATCGGGACTGTTATAGACAATCGAAGATACGGTATTATTCAGGCAGATACATCAAGAGTAGAGTTTAGTAGCGACAGGCAACCGCAGGGTAGGTAGAAACGTGAATCGCTCAAACACATCCTGAAAATGTCTTACTCCTTGCCCTTCACAAGCAAGAAGTGGCGCACTTGCAACGCTCCCCACTCCACCGTAGATTTGGGTTCAGGAAATAAGTCATAGAGCTAATCCCATGCATACTCTCTCACAACAAGGGCCCGTCATTGGCATAGGCGACTTTATACGCTTAGTAGCCGGGGGAATTTTTGTTGACAAAACGCTCCTAATCAAAGAGCTCCTCACAAATAACGCGGCAGCCTTGCTCATCACACGTCCTAGAAGATGGGGCAAGACGCTCAACATGAATATGCTCTATCATTTCCTTCGTTGTGAGGTTAGGAAAAACGTGACCACAAATGAGCTGGAAACCATAAGCCCGCACCCAGGGCTGTTTGATAACCTGAATCTTGGGCAAGCATACCCTGAGCTCATCGATAACCACCAGGGCAAGTGGCCCGTGATCTCTTTGACCTTAAAGGGGGTGGTGGGCGGTGATATACAGACTGTTGAACAAGAATTCAAGGATATACTCGCTAAGCTCTACAAGCAGCATACGTACTTGATCGATTGGCTAAATTCGCCAGAAAAGAAAGAAAATGCTAT
>JBCBRR010000053.1:0-7160 GCA_039819605.1 Bacteroidota bacterium
TCTAGGAGAATTGGTAGCGCCGCAAAGGCTGCGCGGCGCACATCATTATCACTATCACCGAGCCTCTTCTGAATCAGAGAGAAAATCGCTGCGCTACCACCCTTCTCTAGGAGAATCGGTAGCGACGCAACGGCTGCACTGCGCACATCATTATCACTATCGCTGAGCGCGTTCTGAATCAGTAGGAAAATCTCTGCGCTGTTGACGCCCTTCTCTAGAAGAAGCGGTAGCGCCTCCACCGCTGCGCGGCGAACATCATTATCACTATCACCGAGCCTCTTCTGAATCAGAGAGAAAATCGCTGCGCTGTTGACACCCTTCTCGAGAAGAAGCGGTAGCGCCTCCACCGCTGCGCGGCGAACATTATAAGAACTATCGCCGAGCCCCTTCTGAATCAGAGGGAAAATCTCTGTGCTACCACCCTTCTCTAGAAGAGGCGGTAGCGTCGCAACGGCTGCGCGGCGCACACGCCAGTCACTATCGCCGAGCGCGTTCTGAATCAGAGGGAAAATCGCTTCGCTGCTAGAACCCTTCTCTAGGAGAAATAGTAACCTGTCAACTACAAGACGTAGATCTGCGGGATAGGTAATGTTCAACCAACCAGTGTGTATATCCCAAGACATATTCTCTAATACTTGTAGCAGCTGATCTCGTCTTATCTCTCCCAAACAATATTCATCTCTAGTGTTATACAATCTTTCTAAGAATCTGCGAACATGTTTAGGTATATGACGCATGTGTATCTTTCTGTAATCACAATGAATAGCATTGTAATGACATGCGTAAGTACAATCAAATCTATCGAATTTATAAGAAGGTTCAGGATGATAGTGGTCACATTTCTTGGCGAACGCAAAAAAAGCACTGTATTCACCCATGGCCTCGTTTCTTGAAATTTTGTCTGCAAATTGACATGCTAATAAATTCATCGTGAGAAAGCTGTCTACTAAGTTTAGGCTCATCGTTGCTTTTGAAAACCTTTTCGCCCATTTCAAGAGCTTTTTAGAAACCTTAGGCCAACTATTCACCAACAAGGCCTTATACGCATCTCCCGTAGCAGGATTAAAAGCTCTAACAAGCGTTTCCATTGCGTGGCTTTTGAGGAGATAGCTATTCCGTGTGGTATATTTCAGCTGTTCGAAGACTACACGGTAAACTGTGCCTACATGTCTGTTACAGGCATTAACCAAGTTGGGTGAAGAGAGATAGATAGTAATGTCGAGCTGATCTATTAAGACAGGGTTTATCTTAGGATTAAGCCTTTCCAACATAAGTCTTGCTCCAGGACTGTCAAATGAAATAGCTTTGACATGTTCCTCAAAATTTTGGGCCTCAGCTAGAAAGACAGTTATCTGAGCAAGCCATCCACCTAAGGAGTGCCCCGTAGTGGAAAAGGAGTATCCTTTCCCCTGACCCACTTCAAGCATTGATGAAAGTGGCTCGAGTAGTTCTCTCTCTTGGCCATCAATAGCATTCTGCACGACAGAACGAAGATCAGTCCAAATAGTACTCATATTTTTGGGGTTCGTTCCAGCGTGAGCGAGAACAAGTTGCTTTTTTCGGTGATTGGCGTAAATAGCACCTTTGTATCCCTGAGGCCAACTCAACAATCTGCTAATGCACTGACTAAAAATTCCTCTAGCCTGAGGTTTGTAAACTCTCTCAACAGTCCAGCCATCTAAGCACTGATTCGTATTCTGGTCTGTGTTCTTCCAGGCCACGACGTCTCCTTTTTCCAATTTATTTTCACCAACATGCTTACTCAAGATTGCACACTCATAAGGAGAGGGGCTATATTTTAGGTCTTTCAGGGTGCGCAGCGTATCTAGTTCAGGCCGTGAATCTTGTAAAGATGCACGCCGTGTTGCTGGTTCCTGTCTTCTTGTCGACGCAAAAACCTGTATCTCAGAAGGCGAGTCATTTTGGGCTTGATTTTCTGTTGGTATTGCGGAATACCCTCCACAACTTTGCAAAAACAGCGACACGAGTAACCCTAATGCTATACCTCTTCGACCATAACCCCGCTTTCCCCTTTCCATAATGCTTAAAATCTGCATACTAATACTGTTATTCACCTAAATCCAACCGATAATATTCTCCCACCTCCTATACCTTGCTTCACCTCTCAATCTCACAAAACATTCTCCAAAAACTCAATACCCCCTACAAACCCACCTAAAATATCGAGATGTATCTTGGATAAGGTTTCGCAACTGAGATAGCCTGGGTTTTGGCCTGATCTAGGACAGTACCTTACTTGTCAAAATAGGGCACAGTCCTTTCAAGAAGCCTCGTCAGATCTTCCACCTCTTCTGCAGATCCTTTCCAATTGATCACCTTACCTGCACTGGAATATAGCGCTACCTTTTTTGAGCCTGATCTATCGTCTGCTACTGTAAGAGCCACTTCATAAAGCCTGGGAACTAGAAAAGGAATAACACTTTCCTCTTTTGCTCCCCAATAGTAATCGATAAGGTCTCGAGTGGATGCTTTCCCCAAGGTTTCTGTGGCAGCATGCCGAGCATCAGGGTCCTTATCCTGTAGGGCGTTCAGAACACCAGGCAGAGCTTCTTTTGCCAGCCCTGCTTTACCTTGCCCTATTAAGACCCCCAAGCCCGTTAGGGAAGCCTTACGGACATAAGGATCGCTGTCCGTGAGTGCATCTAGCATAAGGGGTAGGCTTTCTTTGACGTCTATGCCCTTTTCTGCTAAGGTCCTTAAAGCCCTGCTAGCAGCACTACGAACATAAGGGTCACTATCTTTGAGCATACTCATAATGCCAGACAACAATTCTTTTGCATCCAAGTCCTCTTCTGCCAAAGTCCATAAAACCTCTATGGCATCCCTGCGGACAACAGAATCACTATCCTGGAGCGCTTCTAGTATAATGTCTAATATCTTTTTGTCTGTTGCACCTTGCTTCACTAGAATGCCTAAGGCCTGCACAGCAGTACTTCGGACTTCAGAGCGATTATCCTTGCAAGCGTGCAGAATAGGGGGTAATATTGCTTGTATGGATATGTTCTTTCCTACTAAGAACCCCAGAGACTCTAAAACAACCCTACGAACATCCTCTTCACGATCTTTGAGACCGCCCAGTATATGAGATAGCATTTCTTGCACCGCTATTCCCTCCTCTACTAAGATCAGCAGGACCTTTATGGCAGCATTACGAACCCTAAAATGGCTATCCTCAAGTGTTTCTAGGATAGAGAACAATAACATTTCTTGGGCGGATGCATCCTGCCTTAACAAAGTGCCTATTAACTCTAAAGAGGCACTGCGAACATGCCAATCACTCCTCTTGAGCGTGTTCGGGACATGAAGTAGCACTTCGTGCACGGATGTTCCTTGGTCTACTAAATTCGTTAAGACCTCTATAGCAGCCCTGCAAACATCAGAGTGGCTATCCTCTAGCGCATCGAGTATAAGAGACAACAATTCTTTTATATCGGCACCCTTTTCTACTAAGACCCCTAAGACCTCTATGGAAGCACTGCGAACAGACCAATCACTATCCTTGAGCATACGTAGGATAGTGGGTAATACTTCTTCAATTGAAGCGCCCTGGTTTGCTAAGATCATTAGAGATTTTACAGCAGCCCAGCGCACATCACTGTCGCTATCATTCAAAGCCTCCTGGATCAAGGCCAGAACTTCTTTTGTTGTGGCTCCCTTTTGGACTAAAGTACCTAAAGTTTGTCTGACAGACCTGCGAACAAAAGAGTTGCTATCCTTGAGAGCGAGCAGCATAGGAGGTAGCAATTCTTTTACCGTTGCGCTCTGTCCTGCTACAATGCCCAGGACCTCTACAGCAACCCCACGAACATGAGCGTGACTATCCTTGAGCGCCTCCAGCATAGTAGGTAGTACTTCGTCTACTTTTGTGCTCTTCTCTACCAAGGGTTTTAGAATTTCCATGGCAACCTCGTGCATGTCAGCGTGATCATCCCTGAGCATGTGCATTATAGAGGGCAAAACGTCTTCCACCGTTGCACCCTTTTCTATCAGGGTTAGGAGTACCTTTCTAGCAGCACTGCGAACATGAACGTCGCTATCTTTGAGGGCGTTTAGCATAGGGGAAATCACTTCTTGCACTGATGTACCCTGATTTACTAAGATTGCTATGGCCGCTATGGCAGCACCGCGAACAGTCCGGTCGCTATCCTGCAGGGCATTCAACATATGGGGCAATATTTCTCCTACTGATCCGCCATGCTTTGATAAGATTCCTAGGGACTTTATAGCAGCTCTGCGAGTGGGAGCGTGACTATCCTCGAGATCCTTTAGCATGTGGGCTACCACACCCTTGATCGTCGTGCCCTTCTCTACTAAGTATCCGAGGGTCTCTCGGGCAGCTCTGCGAACATATGGGTGGCTATCTTTGAGCGCATGTACAATAGAGGGCAACGCCTTTTTTACATCAGCCCCCTCTTCTACCAAGATCCCCAAGGCCTGTATAGCAGACCTGCGAACATCAAAGTCACTATCCTTGAGGGCGTTTAACATCAGAGACAATAATCTGCCTCCGTAGTGTTTAGCTACACCTTGAGCCTCTGAAAGTAGGCTTTTGAGCATTTCATAAATCACTTGGGTAGATGCTTCATATCTGTCGTACTGTTGCAATCCTCTTTCAACCCACATACTTAGGGTTTCGCCCAAATAAAACTGACTTTCTATAGCTGCAAGCGTCTCTTCTTTCTCATCCTCACTTTCAACCACTAGCCATTCGTTAAGTAAACGGAGCTGTAATATGAGATGTTGCAGACCTATCAATTCCTTGGGAAGTTCATCTATGAGTTGCAGCAAAGCTTGGGTAGATACCAGACCTTCTGCGTCTAGTTTGCTGGTAACTTTGTAACTATCCCTGGCCGTACTTCTGACGATTTCTCCTGACATAAAAGCCAACGTACGTCTGTATCTAGGCATATATATACGATGCTTTAAGAATTTAATGACAGCCTTTTCCTCACCTGCTAGGAATTGTCTAGCTAATCTCCTGCCTGCAAAGTACTCTTGGAAAGTGAGGTGAGGGAATTGATATTCCTGGCCCACCTTCTGCAAAAGTAGAAATCCAGCGTCTTCCAAAAGATGAAAGTTCGGTTTATCCCCCAATATCTCTTGAATACTACACCTATCTATGATTAACTTGCCTTGCTGTAACCCAGCTAAAGCTATCTTCTCCAGGTCCTGGAATACATCTTTTTTACCTGTGTCATTAGATCTGTAAGCTCTTACAGAATGATGATGATAATGACCTTGCTTGCCAGTTTCATATGCAAAACGGTCCCACACATGATTAACCAGTTTGCGATATAGGGTAGGTAACCCTATGTAAACGCCCGGTTTATCCAACCTAGACCTACTTCTTTTCCATAAGGTGCAGAGAATCTTGATATTGACCGGTACAGTGGCCATATCTTGCAGTTTTTAGGCTTGGATGAAGGAGATAAGACGTGTCGACAGGGGAGGGTCTGCCAAGACATAGTTAATAAAATTGTCTCGTTGTTCTGTATTGAAACCTAGATTGTCTACTTCTATATCCACTATACTTCTTTCTGTTTCTATGCCGTAAGGTCTAGAAGTAAGAAGCAATTTGTGCTTGCCGGCTTTCGCTTCTTGGAGTAGGTTTTGGCTAACTCCAAACTGCTCATCTAATCCATCTAAGATGACCAAGGTCGTGGCTTGCTCTAAGGAGACAACAACCTGATTCTTTAATGCTGTAAACTCTTGCTCAGTACGCGTACCTGTGAAGCATTCGTTAGTTATGGCTGTAGGTAAGGTACTTTCTGTACGATAATTGCCTTTATTGTCGTACTTATCGACTCGCAAAGCTCTAACAGGAAGTAGGTATACAACGTGAAATTCCTGCCCCCACTCGCCTACGGACCAGGCATGAGCTATTTTCTTAATCAGCGATGTTTTGCCTGTGCCGGCCTCACCTATGAGGAGCACTTTATTAATCTCCTTTTTAGGCCCATCGGGTTGCAGACTTCTGCTCTTGAATAGGTCGTTAAATGCGATAGGCGTTTTCACCCATTGCAACATGGCTTCATGTTGCGCCAAGTGATCTTGGCTTTCTTCGCTTTTTACCCGTTGTCGCTCATTTAACTTCAAGTAACATTCTATATTTTCTACGGGCATGGGGGGCTTCACCTAAAAAAGAAGGTATACTTTTGAAGTGAGGTTGTTGGTATTGTGCTTTGAGGCGGGATTGTAGATCTGATGCTGATAATGTAGGCAGCTGCTCACTCTTAAGCCGCTCTTTGAGTTTGGCTACCCAGTCTATTTTCACCTCCTGAAACAAACGGTTTGGCCAAAGAGTCCTCTGGAGAGTAGCGGTATGCTTTACAAGATCTTTTACTGTCTCCGTACCTAACCACCTTTGCATCGCTTTGACTAAAGCAGTAGGCTTGGGTTCTACAGGCCTTGATGGTTTCAAACTGTATCTGGAGCTATTGTCAAGGCAACACATCCATGACACGTTGGAGAGCTCAGTGGATTGAATATAGTCCTGCTGCTCATTTTGCACAGCTTCTCGAGATGCTTTGAATTCACACGCTTCTTTCTTGAATTCCTGCACTTGCCGTTCGAAAGCTTCTAGGTGTCTTAGTGCCACACAGGATCCACCTGCGCCAAAATCTTCTCTATGTTCTTGCCCGGCTACAGTTAATAGGCCCTCGAAAATAGCCTCCAGGATGTCCTGATTTACATTCCCCTGATGATCTGTATGCCATAAGCTTAACTCAGCCAATGATTGAAGCTGCGAAACACTCTCTGCCCGTTTCTCTTTTTGTAACGCAAGCATCGTCAACTGACTGATGATACCGTATTGGAATGCCTTACGGTCTTCGGGATATTCTGTCTGAAGTATACTGCTATCTCTTTTTATTTCTTCAATCTGATTTATGAATGTATTCCATGCACACGAATTGCCCAAGGCAAGCAGACCTGCTTCTGAGAGTTTGCTGAGGCGCTCATACCAGGTGATGCGCTCTCTGTCGCCGTATAGCTCGTCTGTTAGCCACCCCATACCTACTTTTACGTTGCGATAAGTTTGCATAAGTTCTCTAGCAGCCTTCTCTGCAGCATCTACATCTACTTCTAGGACGTGTCCCCAGTCCTTAGATTGCTAGCGTGATCATGATAGAAACCAGTTG